>JADGBC010000142.1 GCA_015231705.1 Desulfamplus sp.
TTAATGAAGTTACAGGACAGCCAATTCTTGCCATGACATGACATGGTTTTTTTTTCGCAAATCCTGAAACAGCGTCAAGAGATCCAGCAACAGTATAAATCCGATAAAGAGGAAAACGCCCTGTGGAAAAGAACTCTCCAATAGCAATAATATCTTGAGGGTGTATGGCAACACTTCGGTTTTGATCAGTATTTTTGCGGATTTTGTAGAGTATGACGCCTGGATCTCCGCAAGGATAGCGGTTGCCAGTGATATGTGTGATCTCTTTTACTATATCTTTAAAATTGACTTGTCGGCCAAAATTGACTTGTCGGTCATTAATATCAATTTTCATGTGATCTGATGAAGATGTTTGAGATTGCCCACATTCATGAGATTGCCCACATTCAATAGACAATCCAGAAACAAAAGACGATTCAGATATAGTGGACGATTCGGAAACAAAAGACGATTCGGGTATAGTTGACGATTCGGAAATAAAAGATTCTGGTGCTACCACAACCACCTTGTCAGCAAGCCTTTTTATAACAGAGAGTCCGCATAGAAAAAAATCTTCCCTATCCTTAAGAATTGCCCTGGCAGATGGCGAAAACATGTCTTCTGGCTGCAATGAGACTATTATCATGGGAAAGATTGCCTTATCGTCAGCTATATCCATAAAGGGAAATTGTCTAAGCATCTGCCACATCCCGGCCCTCATAAGCAGGTCAACCAGCTTATAGCGAGGGAGAGATTCAACTTGTTTGAAAAGATCAACTGGCTTTAGAGCATCAACTGGCTTTAGAATATCAACTGGCTTGATAGGAGATTCAACTGTTTCTATGCTTGAAGTATCATCAATAGAAGGTAGAAGATCATCGATAAAGTGCCAGTTTTTTTTATCTTTATGTAAAGATTTCTCCTCTGTTTGTCTATCCAGAAGAATAACAATCTCTTCAATCACTCTTCTTGGGCCAAATATGATCTTGTCGATTTTGCCGCCCCCTGGAGAGAGAAACTTTATTCTTGTATCCCGCTTGTCCTGAAAAAGAGGTGTGCCAATGGAAACTAAATCCCCTTCATTAACCAGAAGCCCTGGCTTGACAAAAGGTATCTTTGACGGAAGCAGAGCAACGGTTTCAGGAGTTTGAAGTCTAAAAATTTCCTGGACTGGCACTCCTTTGAGATTTGAATTGAATGTTTTTGCAAGTTTTAGTCGTTTCATTCATTCACTTACCTTATCTTGATGTGAACATACACCTGCCACTTTCGCACTGCCACACTAAAATATTGACCAGATCATCCTTGCTCCGACAAAATAGAGAAGAACAGCAAAGGTTTTCTTGAGTTTATCAACAGGAAGACTATGAGCAAGCCTTGCTCCATATGGAGCTGTACAGATACTTGCAATAACAATCCCGCCAAGTGCTGTCAAATGGATATAGCCAAAGCTGTAAGTCGGCAAACCCGGAACTCCATAGCCATTTATAGTATATCCCAATGCACCTGCTACGGCGATGGGAAAACCAATTGCAGCAGCAGTTCCTATGGCTTTGTGTATTGCAGTATTACACCATAAAAGAAATGGTACTGACAGCGTACCTCCACCAATCCCCAAAAGGCTTGAAAAGACTCCTATAATACTACCGATGCTTCCCATTAACATCTTACCAGGCACGTTTCTGGATGGTTTGGGTTTTATCCCCATCACCATCTGAGTTGCAACATATATAAGAAAGACTCCGAAGAAACCTTTAAGAAAATTAGTGGAGAGCATTGAGGCTATCCATGCTCCGGCAAATGTTCCAATAAGGATTCCAGGTGTAATACTTAACACCACCGGCCACAAAACAGCATCTCGCTTGCCGTGTGCAATGACGCTGGAAATAGAGGTAAAAAGAATACTGGCAAGAGATGTGCCAAGTGCCATGTGAAGAATATGCTCATGAGCAACACCCTGAGACGTAAATGTGAACGTGAGCATAGGGACAATGACAAGCCCGCCTCCAATGCCCAGAAGACCGGCCAGCACCCCTGCAACACCACCCAAAATAATGTAGATAACAAAAAATGACATACAGCTCCTTGCGTTTTTATATTACATCCTCAGCCTGTCAAAAGTCTTGATATTTTCCTCAAGCATTTTTCCTTCCATCAGATCATCCATAGCCTGCTTGTAGTTGTCGATGTTAATACCTGGAACCAGCCCATATTTACAAATATTTGCAAGCAGGGCAATATTTTGCATCTGAACATTATCCAGATCTGCTTCAATGACTTTGATCAGTTTTATATTCCGGCGTAAGCACTCCTGGTTTATTGTCTCTTCGTCTATCTCGTTGGAACTGCCAAGCCGGACTTCAAGAGGCTGCCAGACTGTATTGTAGTAAATAAGCGTGCCGCTGTTTTTAAGGGCAGTATTCATCGCACGAAGTGCCTCATGCCTCTCTAATGAAATCACCAGATCAGCTTCGTTGGAAGGAATCAGGGGAGAATAGACTTTATCTCCGATACGTATCTGGGAAACCACGATTCCTCCTCTTTGTGCAAGCCCATGTGTATCAACAGCCTTGACATTCAAACCAGCATTATCTGCGGCTCTCAACAGAACTTCACAAAGAAGCCCGATCCCCTGTCCGCCAACTCCGGTCAAATATATATTGAAATAATCCATTGAATCTTCAATCCTTTTATGTGAGAGTCTATTTACTCAAAAACGACACCTTGCTATCGTTTCCTTAGCATATTAGCATCTGTCAGAATCAGGATGCTCAGGATTTACAGGATGAACAAAGATTTGTATCCTGTAAATCCTTTCATCCTGAATATCCTGATTCTGACAGTGTTGACAAGGCTCTTGACTGGATAGGTGTCGCTTTGAGTATTTAACTATCCATGATTATATGATTTTCATTGTAACTATCTTAAGCCTTTTTAAGTGGCTCAACAGCACTTCTTGGACATGTCTGGATACACGACCCGTCGCCAATACACAGATCCTTGTTGATCGAAATTCTGCCGTCTGATTTTTTTGTAAAAGTGGGGCAGCCAAATCTCTCTATGCATTCATACACATTCTGGCACTTATCAGAATTGATTTGCACCTGTTGTTGAACATAGCTCTTTTTTCGCCGCTGCTCTCTTGTAAATTTAAGCATGCAGGGGTGCTTTGCTATAACCACGCTGAACCCATCGATCTGCATAGCCTCTTTTACCATAGATATCAGCATGGACTGCTTGTAGGTGTCTGTCTCAAAAATATGTTTGACCCCAAATCCTTCGAGCACCTGCCTTATTGGAATTGCTTCGGTGATTTCATTGAAATTTCTGCCGCTTGCAGCATGATCCTGATGTCCTGTCATGGCGGTAGTACCGTTTTCCATGACAATAAGCGTGATAGGATGGCTGTTGAAAACTGCATTTATAATACCTGGAAGTCCTGCATGGAAAAAGGTTGAATCTCCCATAAATGCGACAACTTTTCGGGATGTGTTGAACAAAGAGAGCCCAGCTCCCATACTGGTTGATGCTCCCATGCACATCAGAAGCTGGCCTGTTTGATAAGGCGGAAGAAACCCGAGTGTGTGACATCCGATATCTGCCACAGTAATATCTGTGGCTGCCAGTGCCTTTTTAATGGCATAAAACGCACTTCTATGGCCGCATCCAGGACACATCTGGGCCTGACGCAATGGAACCTGTGGCATGCTCTCTTCCAGTTTTTTATTCGGCAGCAGATCTGGCCATGTTTTACAAATGACTTCATACACCTTATCTGGTGTGTATTCGCCAATCCAATCCTCTGACTCTGTTTTGCCAAATATTTTTACATTGATATTCTCCTCAAAAGCAATACACTTGATCTCTTTTTCAACCACATTGTCAAGCTCTTCTACCACCATTATCTGTTTGTGGTTTTTGAGAAAATCTGCAACTCTCTTTCGTGCAACAGGATGGACAACTCCAAGTTTCAAGATATCCGGTTTCTGATCTGTTTTTTCAAATACATCCATCAAGGACATAAAAGGTAAGCCCATGGAGATGATACCCATCTGAGAATTTTTATTATCAATCACACGGTTAACAGATGAGGTCTCTGACCATTTGCGAACCTCTTCAAGGCGTGACAGAGCTTTTCGTTTCATGGGAAAAACAAGAGATGCGGCAATCGGGATATACGGCCCGTTTGCAACATCAAATAGAGGAGTATCATCAGCAGTTTGCTCTATCCATTCAGAGAAATGAACCTTTTCCTTGGCATGACATACATGAGTTGTGAGACGAAGAATCACCGGCATCTGCTTGTCACGGGAGAGCCTGGCAGCCTCTTTGTAATATATATATACCTCAGCAGGCGATGCAGGCTCCAATACAGGAGTGTAGCTCATATGGGCATAATGTCGGTTATCCTGTTCATTTTGCGAAGAGTTGGCTCCAGGGTCATCTCCTATCACAATTACCATTCCACCTGTGATGTTCATATAAGATAGCTGTACAAAGGTGTCAGATGCCACATTGAGCCCCACGCTTTTAAAAAAAACCGTTGACAGGTGGCCATTTACAGCAGCACCGTAAGCCACCTCTGTTGCAACCTTTTCATTTGTCGAAAACTCAAAGTAAAATGGCCTTTTTTCACGAGGAATTGTTTTGATAGCTACAGCTATTTCAGGTGTTGGAGAACCAGGATATGAAGAGACAACCCTTGTTCCAGCTTCAATCATAGCTCTTACGACAGCGGTATTTCCCATAACTATTTCTGAAAACGCCTCCTGTCTGAGCAACATGTCTGCTAAATATTTCATAGATTACTCCACGTAAGCCTTTACCCTGTGGGGCAGAGTTTACCCTGTGGGGGCAGAGGGAGGTTGATGTTTCACATAGGTTTTAAAGAGCACCGTTCAACTCTATTGTCAATATAAAAATTTGACAAAAATCAGAACATGAATGATATTTTGTTCTAACCTTTTATTGTCAGCAATAAGAGTCGTTGCATATAATTTCCATTTCACAAACAGTTAGCATCATTCATCCAACCGTTAGAATAAAGGAGAAACAACATGGCTGAGATTACATTAAAAGGCAATCCCATTGAAACCATTGGCCAGCTTCCATCAAAGAATACCAAAGCACCTGCTTTCAACCTTGTAGGGACAAATCTTGCAGGAGTCACTCTGGAGAGTTTTGCAGGTAAAAATGTGGTACTAAATATTTTTCCAAGTATTGACACGCCTGTGTGTGCCGCATCAACACGAAGATTCAACAAGGTTGCAGGTGAAGTTCAAAACAGTGTGGTGCTGTGCATCTCTGCGGATTTGCCATTTGCTCACTCAAGATTTTGCGAGATTGAAGGGTTGAAAAATGTAATTCCCCTGTCAGTATTCAGGGATCAAGATTTTGGAACAAGTTATGGAGTTACTATAACCACCGGTCCTCTTGCAGGATTGCTCTCCAGAGCACTTGTTATCATTGATAAAACAGGAAATATCGCCTATACAGAACAGGTTCCGGAGATTGGAAAGGAACCAGACTATGATGCAGCTCTTGCGGCGTTAGCAGCACTTTAGCACTTTAAAACAAAAACTTACGGAGCAGAAAAACTTACATTGAATTTTATGTGAAAGTCTCTTTAAATAGCTTTGATTATGTGACTTTCATCTTCGTTGTGACCATCAGGGAATGGCCATTATAAAGAATCAAGCAGCAAGGAGAGAGCATGGTGAAAAACTCCAACAGTTCCAATATATTTAAAAAACTGTATTTGTCTGCTCTGGTTTTCGGTGTGTTGTCAGCCCCGATTTTCGGTGTGTTGTCAGCCCCGATTTTCGGTGTGTTGTCAGCCCCGATTTTCGGTATGTTGTCTGCTCCGATTTTCGGTATGTTGTCTGCTCCGGTTTTGACATTGACTTTTCCGGCAAACGGGTGGTGTGTGGAGAAGGGGGTAAAAACTATGAGCAAAAACATTAATGAAACACAAGCTGTCAGTAGCTTGGCTGAATCTGCCAGCAATACAACTGAAATCTCCAACGATAAAATCTCAACTGCTACAGACAAAATATCACTTGCGACATTTGCAGGAGGGTGCTTCTGGTGCATGGAAGCACCTTTTGAAAAAGTAGAAGGCGTTAAATCCGTAGTTTCAGGATATACCGGAGGCCATAAAATAAATCCAACCTATGAAGAGGTCTCATCAGGCAGTACAGGGCATCTTGAGGCTGTTCAGATCTCGTTTGATCCGTCATTGGTAGACTACGATACCCTTCTTGATATTTTCTGGAGACAGATTGACCCTACTGACAGCACAGGTTCGTTTGTTGACAGAGGTCTTCAGTACAGTTCCGCAATTTTTTATCACGATGATATCCAGAAACAATCCGCACACAAATCAAAAGAGAGGCTTAAGGCATCTGGCAAATTCAACTCTCCTATTGTCACACAGATACTTGAATTAAAGACATTTTACCCTGCGGAAGATTATCATCAAGATTATTATAAAAAAAATCCTTTGAGATATAAATTTTATAGATTAGGGTCAGGACGCGACGACTTTATTAAAAAAACATGGAAACAAGATGAGAAATAGAAACAGGATGGCTCTATTAAGAGGATCGACATACTGGAGCCAGAAAGATATTGATAGGTGGTATCATAAAATAGTGATTGTATGGAGTCAGATGATTGGCATAATGGAGCCTGGAAAGAATTTAAATGACATCAAAAACACTTAAACCTGGTTTCACTACCGGAGCAGCAGCAGCAGCAGCCACAAAGGCAGCTCTTTTATGTTTATTGAATGAAAATCATGCCACAACAGCCCGAACAGATGCAAAAAAGATCCAGACAGATGAAAAATTTATAAAAACAGATACTCAACCTGTACGAAAGGTTGATATCAGATGCCTGAATAATGAACAACTCTCCATTGACATATATTCTGTAAGAATGCTGTCTGACAACTGTGCAGAGGCGATTGTTATAAAGGATGCCGGTGACGATCCTGATGTGACTCATAAAGCTGAGATAGGATCTCGGGTATATTTGCATGATTTAGATATAGAAAAATACAATCTCGTACACATTAATATAAGAGGCGGCGAGGGTGTTGGTATGGTGACAAAACCCGGGCTTGAGGTTCAGCCTGGAAGACCTGCCATCAACCCTGGCCCGGAGAAGATGATTCGTGAAGTCATAGATACAATTTTCCATTCAAGCTGCATCAAAACTGTCGGGAATCCCATCTCTGATTACAATCCAGATGACCATAAACCTATCATTGATGTCGAGATATTTGTCCCAAGAGGCAAAGAGCTTGCGGAAAAGACACTAAATGCAAGACTTGGAATTCTTGGAGGGATATCGATACTTGGCACTACAGGTATAGTAAGGCCAATGTCCCATGATGCTTACATTGCAACCATAAAATCTGGGATATCTGTTGCACAGGCAATCGGAATTGACACCCTTGTTTTTACAACAGGAAGAAGAAGTGAGCGCTTTGCCATCTCTCTTTTTCCAAACCTGCCGCAAGAGTCATTTGTCCAGACAGGAGATTTTTTCAAGGCATCTCTTGAATCAGCAGCAAAAAATTCAGGGGTAAATGCTGTAAAAGAGACAAATACCGTAGAATCCATTACCAATGCTGTACAAGGCACAGATACCCTAGAATCCAGCACAGATACCGTACAAGGCACAGATACTGTGGAAAAAACTGTTTTTGATTCAGTAATGGTGAACCCGGAGAATATAAAAACTGTTATTATCGTTGTGTTTTTTGGCAAAGCCGTAAAAATGGCTATGGGCTTTCCCCACACTCACGCTGCCAAATCAGAACTTACCATGAAGACTCTTGCTAAATGGGCATATGATGAGACCAGGCATAAAATACTTGCTGAACAAATTGCAAACTCCAATACTGCCCGTCATGCATTTACCTATATTTTTCCCGACTTTCCGGAACTTATATCCCATGTCGGCAAAAAAATTATCGAGTCTGCACAAAAATTTTCCGGTAATTTGTTAACAATAAGGTCGATTATATTGGATTTTGAAGGGAACAAAATTTTTGATTCTAACGATAATAACTGTGCAGCCAATCTTCCAGCAGCCACTATATCAGTAGAGGAAACAGGCAAATAATATTATGGGTATTGATATATCGCTTTTTCTTGAAAAACTTCGTGAAGAGATCAAAAGCTATAAAGTACCGGTAGTGGAGCTGGTTTCAGTTCAGACCCGTGACCCGTTCAAAGTTCTTGTTGCAACCATTCTGTCAGCAAGAACCAAGGATGAAACTACAGCAAAAGCATCAGAAAGACTTTTTAAGGTTGCACCCGATTCAGAAACACTTGCCACACTATCACAGGAGCAGATAAAAAAACTGATATATCCTGTAGGATTTTATAAGGCAAAGGCCGGATATCTTTCAAATCTTCCAAAGGCACTTGAGGCATTTGCCAAAAAAGTTCCAAGTGACCTGGATGATCTTTTGACACTACCGGGTGTTGGACGCAAAACAGCAAGCCTTGTGCTTAATGTAGCCTTTCAAAAAGATGCCATATGTGTTGACACCCATGTTCACAGAATCATGAACATCTGGGGCTATGTGAGCACCACTACTCCACTAAAAACAGAGATGGCTCTAAGAAAAAAGCTGCCCCTTCACCACTGGCAGGAGGTAAACACCATTCTGGTTACCTTTGGACAGGGTACATGTCATCCAGTATCTCCACATTGTGACAGATGTGTACTATTGGATTTATGTCCCAAAAAAGGAGTGACCCCTCGAAAAATACATTAAAGTTGTTTGCAAAAAAATAAGTGACTTTCATTCTTTGTTGTGGCCGAGAACCAATATCCCGCTCCGGCCGTGCCGGTTTTATGTGAAAGTCTTTTAAAATAGCTGTAATCATCAGAGCTCGGTAGATGAAGCCACTTTTTCTCATGTCAATTTGTGCATGAACTTCTTTTGATACTGTATTTAGGATACTTTGAGATATAAAATGCCAGTTTTATATTTAGTCCGCCTACCATTCTGA
>JADGBC010000143.1 GCA_015231705.1 Desulfamplus sp.
TAGCTATGCGACAGCTTCATAGCCCCTGTTTGAGCTATTTTGTATAGAAACTATGAGCATTTTATAAAACTCTGAGAGGGGGGGCCAAATCGTGAGCAAGCCAAATATGGCGATTTGGACACCCCACTTCTGTCATAACCACCAAGCACAATACGTTCCCAATCCGACTTGAAATGTTCTAACATTATTTCACGAACTTCCGCTTTAAATTCTGGTATTTGCATGTGGTCGTCTATTACTTGCTGAAATACACGGCTTAATCCTTGGGCTTCTCCTTCCGTTCCATTGAAAAGTAGGCTTTCTTCTGGATGAACTATTGCATATGCAAGTGCATGGAATGTCAAAACATGCGGTAATATAATATTCATTTGAGCTGCAACTTCATCAACCGTGGCAACTTCTATTTCATCATAGTTTTTTTTGTTACCTGCTATTTTTCTCCGCCTATTAATCTCTGATGATATGGCAAATTCAGCTCCATTAGTGATTAATCCTAATAATTTTCTACGAATTTCAATAGATGCTTTACGATTAAATGCAAGTAACAATATTTCGTTAGGTGCTATATGGCAGTGTTTTAATAGAAAAAGAGTTCTATTAACGAGAGTTGTGGTTTTCCCACTGCCTGCACGAGCAACGACCTGAAAGTTGTTATGAAATGAGGCTATTGCAGCAGCTTGTTCGGTATCTGGTTTGCGGTTAGTTGCCCGTTCTATCCATGACTGGACAAATTCAACTTTAATTTTCTCAAAATCTTCCCTTGAAATATAATTTTGGCATTGAGTTTTATAGAAATCATCACACTCCAAAAAACTGACTTCAAGAAGATGATATAGCTGTTCCAAAAGATTGTTTCTGAGCCTTTCATGGTGCCGTCTTCTTGCATCTTCTTCTTGTTTTTTTAATTCTTGTTGGCGAAGCTGTTCTTTATGCTCTTTTTCTTTTTTAAGTTCTTCTTGTCTTAATCGTTTTTGTTCTTTTTGTCTTCTTAATCCTTCTTGGCGAAGATATTCGTTACGTTCTTCTTCTTTTCTAAGCGTTTCCTGTCTTAGTCGTTCTTGTTCCTCCTTTCTTCTTAATTCTTCTTTGAGAACCCGTTCTTTGTACTGTTGTTCTTTTAATTCTTCTTCATGAAATATTTTCCATTCAATTTCCGTTTTCTTAAGCTGACCATCACGACAATCAGCAATAAGTTTTGGTAAGTTATTCCATTCTGTGGAAGTCAGCTGCGACTTGAGTTCATATAAAATGACCTTTTCAGTTGCATCCCCTGTTCCAGGATTTTCTACAAGTTGCGGTGCAAGGGTCTCCAAATAAAATTTTTGATAGACATCCCAACGCCCCCAGTGATTTACTAGTTCATGTATTAATTCGTTGGGTAATTTGATGTTTTTTGTTTCCATTTTTTTTCCGAAAATAACGCGATGTGCAACTTTTTCTAACCCTTTGAAATAACTGGCTCCGATTTCTCAGCATCCACAATATCATAAAGCTGACATGCCGACATTACAGGCTGTTCAATTAAAAGTTGCACATCGCGTGAAAATAATAAATATGGCAGTATAGTCTCTTCTTATGTGTCAGTATGTGATGCTTAACCCTGTTTTTTATTCCACCTGAGCCAAATGCACTTCCATCATAAGCATAATAGATAATATTCTTTATCAAATTTTAAGTTTCCCAATCTCCCGACTGAAATCCATTCCTCTTTGATTCAGGTTCAGGACGAGGATATATGTGCCGTTTCCTTCTAATTCTTTTTCTTTCAAATAAAATCCATCTCTTTTCCTCATAAATATATCATATTTTACAAATATCAAATACAATGTTATTTAAAAGCTCTCTTCCACCTTTCTTTGGGGTTATCAAACCTGATATTCTTACTATCAAAAACTTCAGGTTTATAGTTCCCATACCATTCGTTTAACCATAGAACTGTGCTTTCATATTCATCATGAGAAGGGTTGGCAAGAATTTCCAGAAGATTCTGATACCCATAAACACCACCACAATTTTCAGGAGGACATGCACGGTCTCCATCTATACAGCGTGGATATCTTGTGATGTTCTCTTTCAACAGAATGCCCTCAAGGATTATGTTATGCTCCCATGAGTCCCCAAAATCATACTCATAAACAGCACTCTGTCCTGGTTCAAAAAAATAGTCTGAGATATATTCCTTCCAACCTGCAAGAACGTTTGCATCAAATTCGTCGTCCATTGGAATACCGATCTCTGTAATCTTCTTTGCACGAGGCTTTTTAATACTAAACATATGCAGATGGCTGTCAAACCACCCCATTGAATCTTGAATAGCAACATGAAAATCCCAAAAAGAGTATGTTGCCGGTACCTGAATTCTTCTCCAAATAAAAGGCTTTACCTCTTGTAAAGAAATTTGAAATTGTAAAACCAGATTTTTCCATTTCATTGTTGATGATTCCTCTTCTCTTAAGGAGTCTTTGAATTTTTAAACAGGTTCTCTATGCTCTGTGTACTGGATTTTGATGCACAAAATTGATTTTAAGTCTATATTCAATAGCCCACTGCTTTAGCATAGTTCTCTACTGTTTACAATTCAGGAGCAATTTTAGAGCAGACCCATAAGGTGAAGGGCTTCCCACAATCAATGCAGGAAGCCTCCCTGTCATATCTCAAAAGCTTTTCTTGGTCTTTCTGTCATATGTACCAAGGCCATCCTTAAACACTGGTCTATGATCAAAGACCTTCTCTTGACTACGCTCTCTTTTCCTATATTTCCTGACATCAACCTGATTCAGATTTTCAGTGGCTTCTTCTTGATATTCTTGAAGTTCAGATGCTCTTTCCTTTTGAATCTCTCTCAACTCATAAGCTCTTGACCTCTGGTTCTCCTGTAGATCTCTTGCTGCATTCTCTTGTCGTTGAAGTAACTCCTCTGCAATGGACATCTCCTGAGCACTGACATTACTGAAACTTATAAAACATAGAATCACTAAAGACATATTTATAAATATTTTCATCACGCTATTCCTTTTGCTGAATCTTTAATTGTCATAACACTTAGTTAATATCCTACTATTGTATATATCTCTATCAAGATTCAGAATCAAATCATGAGGTCGAATAAAAGTTTTGAACGGCGGTGTTTACCTTTTACCTGATGGTAAACACCACTTTTCCGTTCAGCTTTCAAATATCTCAGTAAGAAACCGAGACTTTTTTATTGACCTTCCTGAATACGTCTGTGGGTAAGTCAGATACAGTAACTCCATAGCTCTGCTCAACGCTACAAACACAATCCTACGTTCCTCCTCAATATCACCATTTTTATTTGGCATCACTCCATCAGCCAATCCTATCAGGAACACTACTTTAAACTCCAGCCCCTTTGACTTATGCACAGTCATCAGGGCTACACCATTCTTGTTACAGGTGTTTTCCTCTTTGAATGACTCTGTAAAATTTAATAAATCTCCAATCCTCTGATACTTAGCAGCCACAAGCTGCAGCTGGTTAATGTTTTCAATCTTTGAGTCATCAGGAGTTGGTACATCATCGTCAGATATATATCTGTCATAGTCCAGTCCATCCCGAAGGATATGAATTATATCTGATGGCTCCAGCAGGTTCGCATCTCTTGTCAGTGGATTCATTAACTCCAGAAACTCCCTGATATGTTTTCTCAAATACGGGATTTCTACAGGCATATGTTTCAGTGCTATATACAGGTGTTCGTTTCTCTCTGTTGCAAACTCCTCAAGTCCAACCATGAATGTTTTACCAATATACCTGTTAGGAACATTGATAATGTTTCTGAGGGCTTCATCTGCCTCATCTGAATCAGGATTATTGATAACCCTGAGATAATCCAGCAGAAGTTTTACCTCTCTTCTTTGATAGAAACTTGAACCATTCTCAATATGGTATGGGATTTCATTTTGTTTCAGACAATCCTCAATCGGACGGCTCAGGTTGTTGGATCGGTACAAGACAGCTATGTCTTTAAAACTGTATCCATTCACCTCTATAAGCCCTATTATTTCATTGACTATCTGCACAGCTTCATCATCTTCATTGGCAGCAGAGATGATAACTGCATCAGCACCTGACAGGTTATCTGTTTTCAAAATCTTGTCTATTTTTCTGGTATTGTGATTTATCAGGTTTTGACACAGACCCAGTATCTCCGGTGTTGACCTGTAGTTAATATCAAGGATGAACTGCTTGCTCCTTGGAAATACCTTATTAAAGTTGAGGATATTGCCAACCGAAGCACCAGTAAAGCTGTAAATACTTTGCCAGTCGTCAGCACAAACCCAGAATGATGAAGTTTTGTCGTTAGTTATAAGCAGTTTGAGAATCTCTACCTGAAGAGGTGTGGTGTCTTGATACTCATCAACCAATATATTACGGTATATATCTTGATATTTTTCTCTTATCTCCTTATTTTGTGATAACAGGTTGTAAGTTTCAAACAACAGATCGTTAAAATCAAGCATTAGTTTTTTACGTTTTTCATCCTCATACGCAGAGTATAACTCTCCTATTGCCATCATGGTCTTGTCTTCGCTGTATATCTCCTTAAAGTCATCAGCAGTTACAAGATTATTTTTTGCAAGGTTAATCTCTCTGATAATTAATCCTACAGGTATATTTTTTATTTTCTTTTTCTTCATAACCTGTTTGATAAATTTTAACTGGTCATTGCCCTGTAAAAGTTCAAATACCTTGCCCTCCTGTTTTAGCAGTGAATAGCAAAAACTGTGGATAGTAGCCAAAACTACTCTTGATGCTTTACTATTCAATAACGGCGACAATTTGTCTCTCATTGATTGAGCGGCATTTTTGGTAAATGTTAATCCAAGTATGCTTTCAGGAGGCACACCATGTTTTTCCACCAGTTCTTTAATCCTATGAGTCATAGTGGTTGTCTTCCCAGATCCTGGAGTTGATATCACACATGCAGTCCCATACAGAAAACTTGCTGATTCTTTTTGTCGGTGATTCAGATTTATCATGGAACCTCCTTTAATTTTCGAACCAGTCGTCACAATAGACCTTGTATTCACATCCTCCACATTTCCAGCTTCCATCAGCATTGGGTATGAATACTTCTTTTTGTATGCCATTACAGACCTCTTTTATTTTTTTAACGGCACGTTGTTCATCGTCACTGTTTCTTGAGGTATAGACCTGCTCGAATCTTGGTGTTTTAGTTTTTACCAGACAATCAAGTTTTAATACAATCTCACGATCTACATAACCATTAAGTTTTGCTGCCATGTAGTACACAGTAAGTTGGAAATTATTATCTACTTCGTTAATGGTAGTTGATGTTCCAACAGTCTTGTAATCGCTTATAATTACAGTATCGTTCTCATCCCGTTCGACTATATCCATGACTCCGATAACTGGAAGGTCAACACCGTCAATCTTAAACTCAAATGGTTCTTCAACTGCCATTATTTCATACTGGTCTCTCGGTGCCTGACTCATGTATGTCCTGAGAAGCTCCTTTCCCTGCTTAAGAAGTGACTCAAAAGTTTTCCCTTTTGAATATTTGATGTTGTCTGTACTCTTTACAGCCTCAGTCCAATATTTTTTGAACAACTCATATAAATCATCAAGTCCCATGTGATTACCAATAAGCTTTTCCTGGTTATAATCTGCCAGTACCTTATGGATTGTTGACCCAAAGATCAAATTATCAGATGTATGTGTCCTTGCCAATTTATCAATTCGTGAGAATTTGTAATACAATCCACAGTCAAGATAGGCTTTGATACTGGATGCTGATAAATGTGGCTGCTTTCTCATCTCTAAAATACTGCTGTCAATATCCATTGATTATCTCCTTTTATTTAAATATGTTGTTAAGTTATGGGAGTTAAGAAACAGTTATCCTGTTCCGATGAACTCCCATAAATTTATATGGGAATGTTGACCCGATCTTTTAATTACAACTGATTTTCAATATGATTGTTTTTATGCGGCTTGCTGGAGCTGCCTTATGAAAGCACTTGCTTCACTTGCAGAAAGATAATCCAGTGATGAACGGTTGAATACCTGTTCAAGCATGTTTGATATTTCATCAGTATCAATAGAACGTCTTTTTGCAAGACTCATGATAGCGTTTTTCTGGGCTATACTTATTTTGGCATCACTGTTGATTGGTGAGACATTTCCTCCTGATTTACCCTCTCTGGATCTGGCTTCTTCTTTTTTCGCCTTGGAATCTGCTGTCTTACCAGTTTTCGCCTTATCTGTTTTTTGTGGAATTTCATCTTTTGTTGTTTCCTTTCTTGAATCTGATCCAGGTTGTTCAGGTTTACTGTTTTGATTCTCATCTGGTTTCGTTGTCTCTTGAACTTCAGTTTTAGATTTATTAAAGTTCTTTTCAACTTTAGCTTTTGTGCTTGCAGGTGTAGCATTACTGCCGATAACCTGGTCAAGGTCTCCAAGCTCCTCCAAACAGGTCATCCCGATATTCGTCATATCGCGAAATGATCTTGCCTTGGCTCTTGTTGCAGCCATTCTCAAAATATGCTCTCTTATCATTGAGTTTACATTTCTTGGGTTGGCATCTCCTATCTCGGTAAACTCCTGTCCATCAGATGAGATTACAATGGCTTTGCAGATTGCCTCCATTCCATTATCTTTAGTAGGATATTGAACCGGCTCTACATGAATACTCTTGATGCCTTTCTGATGAGCCAGATCAAGTAATCCTGAGTACAGGACAAAGTCCTTGCCTTTGATGTTCATGATAAACTTTTCGTTCAGCTTTGGCTCTTTGGGTGTCATTTGAACCTCCTGTTAATTCAGAACGGGGTATCATCTTCGTTATAATCATTATTATTATTCCTGTTATCAGTTCCTCCGCCATCAAAGCCACGGCCATCAGTTTTGATAAATTCAATGCTGTTCGCTATGATCTTGAAAGATGTTTTGTTTTCTCCATGGTCAGTTGTCCACTTATCCTGGTCAAGCATTCCTGTAACAGCTATCTTTGCACCCTTATGGAGATACTTCTCTGCGAGCTCTGCTGTTTTATTAAAACAGGCTATTTTTATCCATCCTGTCTTCTCCTTTGTGCTTCTGAATGCCAGTGAAAACGTTACAACAAGCATTCCGTCCTGGGTGTATTTGCTCTCAGGGTCTGCCCCGAGATTCCCGCTGATGATACAGATATTCATGAGTTGTTCTCCTTCTATTTTGGTTTAAATTGCTATGTTAATTATTGGTTATACCGCCATTGGTAAAGGCATCTCAAAAGGGAGTGGAGGTTCAAGTCTCAGTTTTCTTCTGGGCATGTCCTCTATTGATGAGTCAATAATTGTCTTGATATTGATCATATCGTTGTGGACTCTCTCACGGATGTTTTCGGAATATTTTATTCCTGAAGGATTGACTCTCCTGATAATGTTTCTTGCTTCATCAGCAAGTTCCGAGAGCTGTGCATCACCGAACAGGTTTTTATTTCCAAGATCATCCATGAACTGATTGAGCTTGTTAAACATACTATGAGAAATTGTTTTACCTTTGCCGTTAGTGCTGCTATCCAGTCTTTCAACCAGATGTGTTATTATTCCTGAAAACTCTTCTCTTAGTGCTGTTACTGCAAGTTCTCTTGTTTCATCCATCAATTTTTGGAACTTCTCTTTTTCTCTTTCATAAATTGCAGGGGTCAAAATACTTGTTCTGCCTGGAATACCAAGGGTCAGATATCTCCATTCAAAGTTGAATTTTCCTCTTATTCTTTCAGGATATTCACTCTCTTCAAACAGATCATTAAGTACCTCTCTGGCTTCTTCTCTTGCCACTTCATAAAGTTCTTCAAAATCATCGACCTTACTCCAGAATCTTGTCTGAAAACTTTGCAATCTTTCGTCAACCTGATTTAAAGAGTCCTTTGGTATCATGTAAATACCGGTAAGGGGGAATGGAAGTGATGCTTTCCGGATCATGTTACCTGCCTGCTGAACAGCTGTCTTTACAGGCCCTAAAAGTTCAGTATTGATGAGATACTTTCTACCTCTGAGCCAACTCATATCCTGAATTTCTCTTCCAGTCTTTTCTGCTAATACAGCCTGATTCAAGACTCTGCTGCATTGCCAGACAGACGTTGACAGTTGCAGTAAACAAGCTTTCTTGAAAATGTCTTTGTAGTCAGTGTTTTCCATAGTTTGATTCTCCTTTTGTTATCATCCACATAATTGCAGATACTGTTTAACTGTCTGTTTATTTTTGACATAATATGCAGGTATAAGTTTCTGTGATGTCTCATGCCCGAGCAATTCCTTGATGAAATTTGACTCTTCAATACATTCTTTGCCGTTAAATCCTCGTGTTTCAATCTGAACTTCTCCTTCTTCATCAATCTCAATTATTATCTGCTTCAAAATTGTTTCTCCTTTTTTATAACTTGTTAAATTAATTTAAAATCATGTTGGTTCGTAGGTTGACACAGCTGTAGTGTTATTGAAAATCCCAAAAGATTGACCATAAGTGATGCTATCTTTTAAACTTCAAAACCAAGTTGTATCAACCACGAAATTTATTAACTGGAAACTAAGGAAGGGAAAGAGATAATCTGATTTTGTTTGACATCTTCTGTTCTGTTAATCGGTATTGCTTCTGTCTTGCCATTTTTCTTACTGTTTCTACTGCGTATCTCTGTTTTAGGATACCTGCATTTTGTCCTATTGCTTGAGTTAATCCTCCTCCGATCCATGAGTCCCACAAGAGAATGTAAGAGTTGTTTCTTCTTGCTACTCCAATTTCAAATACTGCTGTTGGAACATGAATTCATTTACAAAATGTTTTGGATTTTTTAAACAGTATACATCGTGTGCATCCGAAATAATCACTATTTTTTCTGGATGAATTGATTTTAAATAATTTTTAACAGCATTCGCTTTCGTTATAAAACCTTTCCATTCATCATCTTCACCTAAAATTTTATATTCCCATTTATTGTTATTAAGTGTTTCTACAAATCTTCT
>JADGBC010000144.1 GCA_015231705.1 Desulfamplus sp.
GCTAAATGAGATGCTGGGTGAGGAGACTGCTGATATCTCCATTGGTGATGCACAGAAAATGGGTATTGACCAGAATGAGTTTATAAAGGTAAGTTCAAGGCGTGGAGAAGTAAAAGTCAGGGCAAGGGTAACACCTGAAGTTCCAGAAGGGATGGTGTGGATGGCATTTCATTTCAGAGAGGGCAATGCCAACTGGCTTACCAATCCTGCATTTGATCCCAACACATTGACTGCGGAGTATAAAGCGTGTGCTGTAGCAGTGGAAAAAATTCCTGCTTGACAAATTTAACTTACACAATTAAGGCTATTGTCCACAATCAATTGACAGTTCCATTGCCATTGGGCTCATATCATTCTTAAGTGCAGAAAATCTACACAATATAGTGCTTTTAGCCTTCAAAAACAAAAGTGGTTGTATGCTGGAATAGTACGAACCAGGTAAGGACCATTTACAGGATATTATAGGATATAAAGGAACCGTATGTCAGATAAAAATTTGCTTGATATTATTTTTAAAGCCCAGAAGATAGCATTTCAAAATAATCCTATGCCTTCGGCACAGGAGAGGATTGACAATCTTAACACTCTTGAACAGGGGATATTAAAATATAAAGATGACTTTATTGCATCTGCCAACATGGATTTTGGCTGCCGCTGTGCGGATGAAACAATGATCGCTGAGCTTATCCCCTCTGTTGAAAATATCCGGCATATCAAAAAAAATGTAAAAAGATGGATGAAGCCTTCTTTGCGAAAAACCGGTATCCTTTTTCAACCTGCCAAAGCCATGGTGGTTTATCAGCCTCTTGGGATTGTAGGAATTATAACACCATGGAACTATCCAGTATATCTCTCCATCGGGCCACTTGCAGGAGCACTTGGTGCAGGTAACCGTGCCATAATCCGCATGAGCAAAAATACGCCTGAGACCGCCAAGACTCTTAAGGCAATGATAGCAGAGTGCTTTGAACAGGATCATGTGGCAGTCATGACTGCTGATGAGGGATCAGGTTCTGATTTTTCCAAGCAAAAATGGGATCACTTAGTTTTTACCGGCTCAACCTCTGTGGGTCGCCAGGTTATGAAGGCTGCCTCTTTAAATCTTACCCCTGTCACTCTGGAGCTTGGCGGAAAATCCCCTGCTATTATCAGCAAAAATTTTCCAATGCAGGCCGCAGCAGAGAGGATCGCATTCGGCAAGATTTTCAATATGGGACAAACCTGCGTGGCACCTGATTATGTATTATGCCCAAGAGTAAAAGTTAATCAGTTTGTAAAGTGTTTCAGTGCATCTATATCAAAGATGTATCCGACCATGAGGGACAATCTTCAATATACTTCAATCATAAATGAACATGAGCACCTGAGGCTTCAGCAGATTTTGGATGATGCAAGAAAAAAGGGGTCTGAGATAATCACTCTTAATCCCAAGCAAGAGCCTTATGACAGCATTAACAGTACATGGCACAACTCCAATAAAATGGCTGTAACTTTACTGCTCAACGTAACTGATCAGATGGTTGTAATGCAAGAGGAGATATTTGGCCCTCTTTTGCCTGTCATTGCTTACGACAAACCAGAAGATGCTATTGAATTTGTAAACTCAAGACCCAAGCCGTTAGCCCTCTATTATTTTGACTATGACAGCAGGCAGGTTGATTATCTGCTTGCACACACACACTCAGGCGGAGTTCTGATTAATGACACCTTGGCACATGTCCCTCAGGACGATCTGCCGTTTGGAGGAATTGGAGATTCAGGCATGGGACAATATCATGGACATGAGGGATTTTTGAACTTTTCCAAGGCAAAAGGTGTGCTTGTAAAGCCAAGATTCAACAGTGGGAAATTTGTTTATCCACCATATGGGAAGATGCTGCATCGGTTTCTTTACAAGATATTTCTTGGATAACCGGCACAGCCGGAGCGAGGTATTGGCTCTCGGCCACAACAAAGAATGAAAGTCATATAATCACGGCTATTTAAAGAGACTTCACATAAATTGAATGACTCTTTCAAAGGTAATTTAATCTTTTTCGAGCCATTGCCTGATTGTTTGATATACTTGCGGATGTTTGAGCAGATCCATATGGTTCATCTTGCGACCAACCCATTGATGAGTGCTGGGCAAACAAAGATTCATATCAGGATTGTCATGAAGTCCCATGGCACTTTTCAATGTCACCAGACCGTCTCCGACAATGTGCTCACCGAGCCTGCATGCATCTTCGTCCCCTATTGTTGTGCCAATTGCATAGCATTGCAAGCCATCCGGCAAAGGGACAGGGATCCGACTGTCCCCTGAAACACAAAATCTATCCTGCCCATTCCAATCCTCATCCGTCAGGTTTCCACAACGCAGGTCAGTAAGTCCAGAACTTCTGATCTTTCCCAGGCGGGCAAAGGGGGCACTGTACGGGTTTATTGTAAGTAGAATATCAATCCAGTTGCCCCCTTGTGCCAACGGTGCCCCATGATGAGGTGTTCCAAGAAAAACAATCTTGCTCAAATGGTTAATCCATCTATGACCAGCAAGTTTTCCATAATGAATTGCACTTCTGGAAACAAGACCTCCCATACTGTGGGCTATTATCACAATCTCTATAGGCCGGGGTAATTGGCGGGTGAATGTTTCCATAAGTTGTGAGAAAAGTCTGCCGTTTTCTGAAACATGGAGTCCGGTATTGTAATTTAAATATATTGGCAGATATCCAAGATCGCGTGCAAGTGCCTCTCCATGGTCGTGTCCCTGCCTGTTCCACTCCAGATCATTCATACACAATCCATGAATCATCAGGGCAATTTTACCACCTGATTTAATTATCTCCATTGAAAAAGAGTCCTGTTCAACAGACACGGGTTTTCCGTTTCTGCGTAACTGCATCTCAATGGCAAGAGGATTTTTTGACGCTGCCAGATGATCTCCAAGAACGCCATTCAATGCAGCTATGACAGCTTCCCGTCCCGCGTTTGGCTCTTTCTCTCTATCTCCGATAATAGATTCAAACTGCCTCAGGGCTGAATCAATGACATCCCCCACCAATCCTGACACTGTCCTGATATTTCGGTAAACCAGACCTGTTATCCCTTTTGTCCTGTTTTGATCTGATTTGCCAAGAAGTCCGGCAATAGTTGAAATGGTGTAATGCATATCTTCCACAAGATCAGTAATACCCTTAGTCGCATCAACAGCCAGACGTCCTGCACCACGAAGGTCTGAAACAACTATTTTATTTTCCATTTGAATGCAGCCTTTTTAGAATGTAGCATAAATACCTGAAAACATATCATGTTGAATAACAAACGCATGTAAAGCCTTTTTTTGTTATGCCAGCAGATTGATTGACCTAACAATCGTGTAGTGCAGACAAAAGCAAAGACAATAATACAATGCAAGCATTCACGTTAGAACAGAGCATAATTGATGGAAATAATCAAGCAAAAGAACTTCAGAGCAAACTCACTTAAATTGTATTGACTCCAAGCACTTTCATAAGATAAGTACTATGCCATCCTGCTTGCAGGTGTTTCGTCTTATGCTCTTTTTAAAAAGGTTATTTCAGTTGCAGGAGGTGCAATTATGCACATAAAATATCATATCATACCAAAATTTTATGTAGCATTCCCGTTTCGTTTCCGGCATGCATACTCTTTAAAAGAGATCTCTAAACACCAATTCCTTCGCCAAAAACTTGAGGAGAATAATAAGTTAAGAGCATAAATTTATGTAAAAATGAGGAACAACTCTGATAGAATTGAATTTTCATATCTACCCTGACATATTGGCAATATACTAGAACATCAATAGAAACTACTGATTTGACAAACAATGAAATACAACGCCCATACCGCCAAACCACTTACAAAAATGCACCCTTCAATATTATCAAAATACAGAACTCCATTAAAAACACTGATATTTGCTCTTTTTTTATTGCTCACTACTCCTGTCCTCCAGGTTCTGATGTTTAAATTTATAAATCCCTCTTTTACAATTCCCATGATCTGGGAGTGGTGCGAAAAAAAAGTGACAAGAGAAGACTATTTAGAGTTTTCATATGAGTGGAGAGATATAGATCAAATATCCTCTCATCTGCGTAAAGCTGTTCTTGCGGCAGAAGATCAAAGATTTGCCTCACATAATGGATTTGATTTTATTGAGCTTAAAAAAGCTTTTGCTGATATAAAATCAGGAAAAAAAGTACGAGGAGCAAGCACTATTACTATGCAGGCCGCACGATCTCTTTTTCTTGTACCATGGAGAAGTATAGTCCGAAAAGGTATTGAGGCCTACTATACTGTCTTTATGGAGATTTTTTGGAGCAAAGAGAGAATTCTTGAGATTTATCTCAATACAGTTGACTGGGGAATCGCAACAGTAGGGGCACATGCGGCCGCAGAAAAGTATTTTTCATGCAGTGCAAAGGATCTAACCAAAGCACAGGCCGCACTTCTGGCTGCTATTCTTCCAAGTCCCCACACATGGTCGCCAACCAACCCCGACAGCTATGTAAGATCAAGACAAAAAAGGATAATGAAAGATATGCGACTGATGCCATCACTTTAAGACAATAAGATTTTTCCCCATCCATTTTTTGCTGTCACTCAAGAAAAGGGGTCCTGTGTGACAAAGTCAATATTATAGTCATGAAAAATGGAAGATAATATTGATGCAGCACCGACAAGTATGATTCAAATGCAAGACTCAAAGCCTCTGATATTGTAAAGAGAGCATGTGTTGTTCCATAGCACTTCTGCCAGATTTTCAGCACTTACTCCTCTTATTTGTGCAAGTTTGTGCAAAACATGTTCGACAAATGCAGGCTCGTTCCTTCTTGTTTTGTTTTTCATGGGAACAGGTGTGAGATAAGGGGCATCGGTTTCAATGACAATACGCTCTTCAGGAATCAATAGAGCAAGCTCCCTGAGCATCATCCCTCTTTGTTGAACAGTCAATATACCTGTAATTCCTATGTAATAACCAAGATCAAGATACCGAAACATCTCCTGTTTTGTACCGCTGAAACAGTGAACCACACCTTTGCGTTCCCTGTGATTCATTGATTCAAGAATTTGCAGAAGCTTTCCATCTGAATCCCGTTCATGGAAAATCATGGGAAGAGAAAGTTCGTCCGCTGCCTCTATCTGGCGGACAAACCACTTTTCCTGTAGATCACGAGGCGAGTGCATTCGATTAAAATCAAGTCCTGTTTCACCCCATGCCTTTACAACAGATGGGTTCTGACGAGCAAGAGTTTTGTAATCGTCAATAATATCATCTGAACAATATTGTGCATCATGGGGATGCATACCAACCGAAATAAAAACATGTTGCTGCTGAGTATGGTTCTCTTCAGGAGTTCCAGTCTGACAAAAATTGCAATGAAGCTGCTTATGAGCTCTATCTTGTTCAGAAGTTTGGCCACAATAATAATTGTGGCCAAACATTTTATCACCCTGCTGATAATCATTGTTATAAAGCTGTGCTATTTTTATTGCCTTTGATATAGTCTCTGGAGTAACACCTGCCACCATTATTGCCTCAACTCCGGCATTAAATGCTCTCTGCATCATCTCATCAAAATCGTGATCATAGCTTTTGTCATCTATATGTGAATGGCTGTCAAAAAGTCTCATATTAAAATCCATCCATTTGTCCTGTTTTTGTATTTTTTATGTGAAAGTCTTTTTGAAATAACTGTGATCATGAGACTTTCATCTTTCGTTGTGGCAGGACAATCTGCCATGTATGTCATTTCAGATCAATATATTTATGTAAAAAAAAAACGGGTGAACCTCACACTTTTGGTATGAGATTCACCTGTTTTTTTATATGCTCAAGTTTGTTTGTCTTAATAATATTGTTGGTATTGTTATGGTTATACTCTATCTCTATACATTTGCTTTATCTGCCTATGCCTGTCAGCTTCTACCCGTCTCTATCTGATTGATTTTTTTAGGTTTTTCTAATTGGTAGTATGGGCACTGTGATCCGGTTGTGCCTCATTATTGTCCTGAGATTGTGCTTGAGCATCAGTTGAAGTTTCATTACTCGTATTGTCATGAGCACTCATTGCTGGACAATTCATTTTTCCCATGCCCTTATTGCCCATCATCCCCATACCTTTACCCATTCCACCCATTTTATTACCCATCATGGCACATTTTTCCATCATGTTGCATTTGCCCATCATCCCTTTACCTTTACCCATTTTGCCATGTCCATCCATCATAATCATTGAAATATCAAGTTCAGGAGCGATCTTTTTGGCTTCAAGTGCCATGTCTATCTTTTTATCCATGACCTGTTTTTTTAACTCCATAATTTCAGCGGAAAGGGCGTGGAGTTTTGCCTTATCAGGCGATGTGGTCTCCATAAAAATTCTTATCTCTTCATGCTTTGCGACCATGGATGCTCTTGTGGTTGCTGTTTCATCAATAAATTTCTGATGCAGTGCCTTAAGCTGGCTTTTCTGGTCATCTGTCAAATTTGCCCAATCCTGAGCACAGATCTGACCGCCAAGTTCTGAATCCATTGCTCTGCCTCTTTTTCCAGCTCCGCCCCACGCCAAAGCTGTTCCTGCCATTGTAAGTATTGTAAAAATTACAGCAAGTTTGATAAGTGTCTGTTTTTTCATGTTGCCTCCTTGGATGGTTTATATGTCCATCTAAATAAAATTAAGTTAATTCTACTTTGTTAGGTTACGTTTTAAAATATCTTTTAAATAACTGTTTTATATTTGGGCATCCTTCATTTAGCTGTTGACACTTTTTTATAGCCATAATCCCTCTTTTAGAGGATTCTCTTTCAAAAAAGCGCAAACTACTTTTGATACTATATGAAGGATGCCTATATTTGAACCCCGGCTCCAATATCCATGAACTTTTTATTCTAAATGGATCTAATATAATAAGATATGTGGACGGCGTATTTGGTATGATATATTAGCAATCAACATGCCAAAGTCATTACAAATCAATTAAAATATTGAATAAAAAACATAAATACCTGTATTATATGGTTTTTAGTAAAGACAAACTAAGAACAAAATATGTGTCATATCAGATGATCTAAAGAATATTGTCTGGGAAAGTGAGTATTTTATATCCAGTCACCTATCCATATGGATACTGATTACCCAAAAACCATGATCTGTCATTGGACAAACAAAACGACCACTATCCATCAGGAAATGCCAACCCGTCAGGATAATGGTCGTTAAGAGATCAATTCAGTTGATTCAATTTTCTTGGAGGATATTTACTGCCTTATTACTTAATTCCTGTCAGTAATTTCCGGTTAAGTTTTTGCATAAGCCTGATTTTGTGCATTTTGTTCATTGAAAGAGCGTTGGGTAAATATGCTGTTACCACTACGCAGTTCATTGTCAATTTTGATTCTGAGTTCTCTTACTCTTTTGATATTAACCGGTTCATTATGCTGTTGATGGCAGTATATAGCCAGAAGCAGGTAAGTGATAAGACCCGCAAGTATTTGAACCATTAATCCGTGTTCACTTCTTGCAATCAAATGGTATACTTTCAGGTGGCGTTTCCACCAGGCAAAAAACTTTTCTATATCCCAACGGAGCTTATAGATAGCGGCAATCTGCTCCGCTGTAAGATCATAGCGATTGGTAGCGATCCAGTATTTTGTACCTTGAATTTCGTAGCCAACCAGTCGCAACTCCTGTTCAGTCTGGTTTACTCCTTGAGTACCCAGTAGAACAACAGCATCAAAAAAGACACAGCTATCGGGATCAACTTTATGAGTTCTGATAATAGTTTTATTTGTACCTGCTTTAATCCGGCAGGTAAACAGTATATTATCTGTCTGCCAGGCATCAAAACGTTCATGACACTGATATCCCCGATCCATAACGCCCGTCTCACCTGGTGAGAGAATCTGGGCGACAAAAGGGCGTTCACCGGTTTTGCCGTCTGTCAGAAACAATTTTCTTGGAATAGAACGATTGATATCAAAGCCCATATGAACTTTGGCTTTGTTAGTGCCAGTTCGATAGTCAGCCCATGTCATCGAAAGGACTGCTTCAATAAACGAGCCGTCAATTGCAACAAGATTGCCAAGTGCCGGATATCTCTGAGGCAGAATGGCGGATGCCTGAGCCTGAAGATTCGAGAACACATACGCAAACTGCTCGAGTCCTCTGGTATTGGTTGCTTCTGAAAAGCTGCTCTTTTTTATTCCGTCCTTCGGAGCAATGTGTTCCCGGGCATAATCATCTTCTTCAAGAACCTGAAGTAAATGTTGTGCCGAAGTGTGCTCCTGTAGATGAAAATAGACCAATGCTTTGAGATGTTCCTCAAAGCTCATCTGAAGAGGGCGGTTGCATCCTGATGTAAGCATGGGTATTCCTTCCATTGCTTGCCTTACAGGGTTAAAAAACAAATCAAACGATAGATTTATATTTTGGGTATCTGGATTTATTGAATGTGGCATTTTTACTCCTATTGTAGAATAAGTAATAAAAATTTTGCCACGTTCAGATATGGATATCAAGAAAAATAATCACCTAACTCAAAGATTTTATTAATTTTTTTATAGTATATAGCATGCAAGTTCCTTACCGGAAATTACTTAATTCCTGTCAAAAAAAACAAAAAATAGGGTAAGACTTGCGGATTGAGGGTTTCCCGCTTTAGTTTATGTGAAAGTCTCTTGAAATAGCAGTAATCATGCGACTTTCATTCTTCGTTGTGGCCAAGAGCAATACCTCGCTCCGGCCGTGCCGGTTATTAAATCAGACCACTTATATCTGTATAATCAAGGTTAAATGCTTCTGCTACAGCCTTGTATGTTACCATCCCATTTATAACATTGGCTCCAAGTTTTATCTCTTCATTTTCCTGCATTGCCTTTTTCCATCCTTTGTTTGCAATTTGAAGAGCATAGGGCAGGGTAGCATTGGTCAAGGCCATTGTAGATGTTCTTGCTACGGCTCCTG
>JADGBC010000145.1 GCA_015231705.1 Desulfamplus sp.
GATATAGTCAATCTGCTCCGATTTTTAAGGTTGCTTTTGAATATCCAAATTCAATCTATTTAGAAACTAAAGCGTAATTTAACAGTAAAATCAAATCGTTGCAAGATAGAAAATCGATATAATGTCTATTAAAGCTGCGTGACTCTGTGGGAGAATCACATGGATACTCAAAGCTGAATTGGGGAATCCTGTTTTCCAGAATATCTTTTAATCGATCATGAACCAGATTCTCTCCTGCTGCCTTACACACAGCCAGGTAATTCATGCCTACACCGGTTCTTGATGGGTCTCCATCGTTTTGTTCAGAAAAATTTTTCCACGCATCATTAACAGCAACAATATCCCCTGTTTTGCTAACAATTGCGATATTAAATGGAATTGAGTCCAATACTGTACGGTTAAAATCATCCGGTTCTTTTCGTTTTTTGTCGCTATTGCCTATGATTTTCATAAATTACCCTTATCAAATCCCTGCTCTCCTTTTCTATATCATGCAAAAGCAACCGCACCTTTTCGATATCGCCGCTCTTTGCAGCAACCTCTGCCTGATGTGCTGCATCCCGAAGCATGTAAGCCGAACAGTTGGCAGCAAAACCCTTTATACCGTGAGCCTCTATTAAGGCATTTTGCAGATCATTGTTATCTAAAGCTGTTTTCAATTTTTGTATGTAATCCGGCAGAGATTCAGGAATCATTGCAACAATGAGATTTAGCACTTCCTCATTTTGGTTAACACGGCTTAAAAAATCTTTTCTGTCAAATATTTTGCTGGCATCAGAAGAGTGTGAAGTTAGATCTGAATTTGTGCGGGGGGCAATTTGCAGATTTTTGATATGCTTGTAAATGAGATCACGTAATTTATCCTGATCAACAGGTTTTGAAATATAGTCATCCATTCCGGCGGCAAAGCAGTTTTCTCGATCCTGTGGAGTTACATTGGCGGTCATTGCAATAACGGGAATTTCAAACTTTTCACTCCTGATTATCCTTGTGGCTTCAAGCCCGTCCATTTCAGGCATCTGGATATCCATTAGAACAAGATCGTATTTTTTTTGCTTAATCATTTTTGTAGCTTCTTTGCCATTAGAGGCAACATCCGCAGAGATACCTATATTTTCAAGGATTTTAAGAGCTAATATCTGATTGAATTTATTATCTTCAGCCAATAAAACCTGTATGCCGGAAAGAGATAGATCAGACAGCAGATCATTTTTGTTTGCTCTATTATTAACTTCACAAATCGATTCGAGAATATCAGCACCTTTTTCAAAACGTGCCAAAAACTTGAATGTGGCTCCTTTGCCACTATCGCTTTCAACCCAAATCTTGCCTCCCATAAGCTCAACAAGTCGTTTAGAGATAACAAGTCCAAGACCGGTTCCGCCATGTTTTCTTGTTGTAGATGCATCTGCCTGTGAAAAGGGCTGGAACAGGTGTGCCATACTTGTTTTGGGAATACCAATGCCTGTATCTGTTATTTCAAAAGCAAGCGTGAATATCTCAGGGTTTGCAGAGGATTGTTCTGCTAATGTCTCAAGTTGTGCAGAAGATGGATCTGCTAAGAGTTCAGGGAGGCTGAGGGATGATGATTCTGGTGATATTTTTGAGTGAACAGAAGATGGTTCTGCCAGGATTGCAGAGTTATCAGGGAGTGGTTCTGAAATTTTATCTTCTATTGTTGATACCACAAGAGTTACTCCACCTTTTTCTGTAAATTTGATGGCATTGTTGACAAGGTTCAAAATAATCTGACGAAGACGGTTGGGGTCGCCTTTGAGAAAACGGGGAACCTCAGGAGCAACATGACAGTTTAGAAAAAGTCCCTTTTCAGATGCTTTGAATCTAAGGATATCAGTTGATTTTCCGATCAGATTTGTCAGATCAAAATCAACTGATTCCAGCTCTATTTTGTCCGCCTCTATTTTTGAAAAATCGAGTATCTCTTCAATAAGAGATAAAAGTATTTCAGAAGATTGAAAAATCATATCAGCATATTCATGCTGCTCATTTGTGAGGTTCGTATCCATCATAAGTCTGCTCATGCCGGTTATAACATTCATTGGAGTGCGGATTTCATGACTCATATTGGCAAGAAACTCTGATTTGGCAAGGTTTGCAGCTTCGGCAGCAGCTTTGTCTCTTTTGAGTTTTTCTGTATGTTTACGTTCAGTGATATCCTCAAACATAAGAAGCAGATGGTGTTCTGAACTGCTTACAAACCTTGAGAGAACACAGTCAAGCCACACTTCGCGTCCAAATGTGGTTATAAAATGGGTCGCAATACGGGTTGTGTCGCCTGTAGCTATAACATCAAGGGCCGCGTCATACAGGCCGGAATTTTTCCATGACTCTAACTGATGGAAATTTTGACTTCTTATCTGTTCCTCTGTTCCACCTGCAATGCGGGCTGCCGACTGGTTGTGCAATACGCATTTTCCGCTGCCTGACCTGTAAGCAAGAATCCCGATAACAGAGTTGTCAATAATTTTTCTGTTCAGGTCAAGGCTTTCTCGTAGTTCCTGTTCAGCTTTTTTTCGTTCAGTTATGCTTTGTTCTAATGTTATGACATCTCTGTAGGATTTTATGGCTGATACAAGAACTGTGTAAATATTTTGTGCTGCAAGATCAGTTTTTTCCTTATAACCGTCAATATCAAAATTATCCACAACATAACGCTCAGGTGCACTTCCAGGTTGTCCTGTCCTTATAATGAGACGGATATTTTTCAGTTTAAGCTCATTACGTATGTATTCTATAAGTTCAAGGCCGGCATTCTCTGTTTCCATGACAACATCAATAATACCTACTGCAATATCGCTCTCTTTATTGAAAATATCCCTGGCTTCTGCTGCTGAACTTGCATTTATAAGCTCAATTTCCTTGTTGTCGAACTTAAAGCCTTTGAGGCTTATCCTTGTAATTTCATGCACATCCGGTTCATCGTCAACAATAATAACTTTCCATTTACAGATTTTTTTTGGGGGTAGATCGATATTCAGATTGGCTTTTTCATCAACCAGGGCAACATCTTTTTCATCCGTCAGAGAGATATCTTTTTCATTTGGTATGGCAGCATCGCCTGTTTTGCAAGGAGCTTGGTTGGATGAATCTGCTGTTTGGGAAAGAAGCTCTTTATCTGAATCTCGTCTCTGAGAAGTTGATTCTTTCTGAGAAGGGGATTCTTTTTCAGAAGTGGATTCTTTTTCAGAAATTAGAGCTGATTTTTTGTCTTTTTTGCGTATAAGCTTCATGGAGTGCCTTTAGATTGTTCTGTAAATTTAGATTGTTCTGTAGATGTTCAGGCCTTTTTACTAGTACCGTCGGGCGTAAATATTACTACACTTATTAGGGCCGATTCTTCAATATTCATATGGATATTCGGCACAAAAAAGCAAGAGACAACTTATGCCGAGCAGTACTAGTGTTCTTTCAAGGTTTGATTGTCGGGTAGAAGAGTACTTGAAATCGTTAATTGCTTTGAAATCCACCCGACAGTTTAAACTTGAAGAACCACTAGGGGATCAAAATTGGAAAAGATATAAAAAATTCCACCCCTTTTCCTTTTGTGCTCTCACATCTGATTGTGCCTTTAAGTCTTGTGGTTACGATATTATGGCATATATACATCCCAAGCCCTGTACCGCCTCTGGCACGCAGCGTTGTGAAAAATGGTTCGAAGATTTTTTTAAGAACGTCACTATCCATGCCTTTGCCGGAGTCAGAATAATATATAAGCAGCTTACTTTTTTCAGGCACCTCATTGTTTGACAACTGTGCCTTGATAAGAATTTTACCAGAGAGAATGCCATTGTCAAATCCATGCAACAGGCTGTTTGAAATTAGATTCAATAATATTTGGCTGATATCATTGGGGTTGCCGTGCAGCTCTATGTCATGGGGCACATCCAGTTCAATAACTATGGAGCTGTTTTTGAACTGGCTTTGCATACTTATTACAACATCCTTGATATTCTCATGTAGATTATAAAGACGCAAATTGTCAACGCTCTGGTCAACCGATGTCCGTTTAAAACTTGCAACAAGATCAGCAGCACGTCTAAGGTTGTTCATGACCAAAGGTGAACACTGCTTTATTGTTTCAAGACCTTCAACCAGCTCCTCTTCATCTACCTCTTCCTGTGTGAGCATATTCTCGATTGCCTGCCGTGCATCCATAAGGGCTGATGAGGCTGTCAGAGCAATTCCGATTGGTGTGTTTATCTCATGGGCAAAGCCTGCTACCAGACGTCCAAGAGAAGCCATTTTTTCAGCTTCAATAAGTTTTGACTGGGTATTTTTCAAATCACAAAGTGTTTTAGCAAGCATCTTTTTTTCTTTGATCAGCTCACGCTGCACATTATTAAGCTCCTGATTCAACTCAACCATTGTGTTGTTCAAAGTATCTAATTCACTGACATCATATTCGCACAGAACAAGTAAAAGATTTTGACGGCAGAACACTTCTGCCTTGACACTTCTGCTCTTTGTCTGGCTTCCTGTTGTAAGTATGCCATCAAAAACAAGCCCATCTTTAGTTTTTTGTGCTATCTTCTCAAGTGTTTTAAAATCAGGATTTATAAATCGCTTTTCAGGTTTGGATTTATCTTCAGCAGAGTCAGTGTCAATTTCATCAATGCCCAGAATTCCTTTCATTCCCTCATTCAGAAACAGGGCACGACTGCCATGTTTCAAATCATGACTGTTTGAGTTCGGAGATTGAATATAACCATATTTGAAAAGCCCGAATGCAAATGCACTGCTGTTGATCAGATACTCATCAACATAAGGAGACCATTCAGACAACAACTCCATGATTCTATATTCCATTGTGTTCTTCAATGATGTTCTGGTGCATCAACAAAATTCTCCAGTTGCTTGTCTGACAGATTCGTAAAATGAGGAATATTTATCGTAAACCAGTTGTAGAGAGGGTATATAGCATCAAAACTTTCTTTTGATAAATTAGCTTTGATAATATCAATCCATGTACTTAATTGTGCAGCCCAGTAATTTTGATGAAAACCTCTTGAGCGATATGATCTGAACACCCATAAAACAGTATCTGTCAAAACTTCAGGGTTGGGGTTGCTCATTATTGATTCTACAAACATGGCGTGATTTTTATGGTTATCTTTCATCATATCAAAGTTCTTTTCGCCTACCAGATCTTTAATATCAGCTCTTTTGAGCATACTGTCATTTATGATAGATACCAGTTTGTCCCGTTTTTCCTTATATTCATTGAGTGCCTCTGGAATGACTTTTTTAAGTTCACCAGCCGATTTTATCAAATCTTCTCTTGTCATGGTCTGTTGCCTCCTTAATCTGTTGCCTTCTTAAATTTTTTAGTTAAAAAATATGCAAAGTCCATCTGAATAACGTTAACTTGATAATCTAACCTTTACCGTGAAAATGCATCACATTTTTATATTAGGGGGTGATTGATACGCAATCATGTTGGTTTAACTTTTTCCCGAACTTGCTGAAAATTTTTAATATAATCTTCCAATGCACCCAGATTCGGAATGTAAGTACTATTTTCAGTACCTCTGATTATTGAATCACCACTTTGTCTCAAAGCCTGCCCACCAACAATCAACGGCATCTCTTTAAAGTTCTCATTTAGCAATTGTAATGTCTTTTTAAGGGTTTCCATGTGAAAATATACAGACATTGAAAGACCAACCAGATCAGGTTTAATCTCTTTGGTAAAATTTATAAGCTCCTCTATTGGAGTGTTAGCACCAAGACAGATAGCGTTCCATCCGTTCAATTCTAAGATATCGGCAACCATTTTTGAACCGATCTGGTGAGGTTCATCTTCCACAGAAGTGATGATCGCTGTTTTATTGACACTCTGCCCAATGGGGGATTGGGCAGATATTTGATTCATAAGACTTTCTGTAATCAGGGTCGCCATATGCTCAGTGGCAACCGTTATCTTGTTATATTCCCACAGTTGGCCTATGACATATAAAGACCTTTGCATTAAATCCTGATAAAGCGTTTTGATATTAAAACTTTTGGCAATCAATTCTTTTATTATGTTGTAACATGGTATCCGTCTGCCTTTAATCAGGTTGTTGAAATATTGTGTATATTGTTCTTCATTTATTGTCGTACTTCCCATGAAACAAGACCTCCTTCATGATATTAAAAGCTGTCATGCTCTCGGCGATGGATAATCTCCTGCTGATGATCCGCGTCAAGATCCACAAAATAGTCGCTGTAACCTGCCACCCTAACCAGAAGATTGCGATATTCGTCCGGAAACTGCTGTGCTTTTTTAAGGGTTTTTGTATCTACAACATTGAACTGGATGTGATGGCCGCCAAGTTTGAAGTATGTTCTTATAAGGGCTGCAAGTTTGTCAATATCCTCCTCGTTCTTAAGTATATCTGGTAAAAATCGCTGATTAAGCAAAGTTCCGCCTGATTTGAACTGATCCATCTTGCTCAAGGATTTTATAACGGCAGTGGGGCCTTTGCGGTCAGCCCCGTGTGAAGGAGATGTCCCGTCAGACTCGGGAAGAGCTGCCAGTCGCCCGTTTGCGGACGCTCCAAGCATCCTTCCAAAATATACATGGCAAGTTGTGGAGAGCATATTCAGGTGATAGGTCGTCCCTTTTGTGTTGGGCTTGCCGTCAATTGTATCAAACAAAGATGCATATACCTGCTTCATGATATCGTCAGCATAATCATCGTCATTGCCAAAAAAGGGCGTCATGTTCCAAAGCCTCATGCGAAGAGGCTCATATCCTTCAAAGTTACTTGCAAGAGCACTCAGCAGTCTGTCCATTGCAATGCTGTTCTCTTCAAAAACATGCTTTTTAATTGCACTGAGGCTATCAGTGACAGTCCCGATTCCGCAGCATTGAATATAATTGGTGTTGTATCTTGGCCCTGAGTTGTAGTAATCACGTCCTTTTTTTATGCAGTCGCGAATTACTACAGAGAGGAACGGAGCAGGAGAGTGAGCGGCAAACATCCGTTCAATGTAGTTGTTTACCCTGATTTTCAGATCAACAATATAGTGAAGCTGTTTTAAAAAAGCATCGTAAAGTTGATCATAAGTTTTAAAGGATCGGGGATCGCCTGTTTTTGGACCTATCTGTTTTTTTCCTACAGGATCAAATCCATTGTTAAGGGCAATCTCCAGAATTTTTGGCACATTGAGGTATCCTGTCAGGATATATGCCTCCTTTCCAAACGCTCCGGTTTCTATGCAGCCGGAGCAGCCGCCTTCACGGGCATCTTCAATTGTCTTTCCAGCTCTTACCTGCTCCATGATAACAGTGTCAGCACTGAACACAGAAGGGTAACCATATCCTTTGCGAATCACGCGGCAGGCAGCCTTTAGAAAACGCTGTGGTGTTTTTTCGCTTATCTGGACATTGCTTTGAGGTTGTAGAAGTTTTAGTTCGTCAATTATCTCAAGAATTATATAGGATAGCTCATTTGTGCCGTCAGATCCGTCCGGTTTGAGTCCTCCAAGGTTGATGTTGGTAAAGTCGTTGTAAGTACCGCTCTCCTTGGCCGTAACTCCAACTTTTGAAGGGGCAGGGTGGTTGTTGACCTTTATCCAGAGACAACTTATAAGCTCTTTTGCTCTGTTACGGTCGATTGTCCCTTTGTTTAGCTCTTTTTGATAAAACGGGTACAGGTGCTGGTCAAGGTGGCCAGGACTCATAGCATCCCAGCCGTTAAGTTCGGTAATTGTGCCAAGATGGACAAACCAGTACATCTGTATTGCTTCCCAGAGATTTTCTGGCTTATGGGCAGGAACTTTACGGCATACCCGTGCTATTTCAAGAAGCTCTTTAACCCTTCTCTCTTTTTCCTCTCTTGTTTTGTGTCGGTCGTCAGTTACCGTCTGCTTTTTCTCTTTTGTGTTTTGTTCATCGTCAGTTAGTGTCTGTTTTTTCTCTTGTGTGTTTTGTTCATCGTCAATTGGTGACTGAGCTTTTTCAGATGCCATCTTTTGTGCAAGTTCAGCGTGTCTCTTAGCAAAAATAATAACAGCATCGCAGGAGATATCCATTGCTTTGAGCTCTTCTGCCTTGTCAAGAGCTTCAGGATCATTGAGATAATCAAGCCTTGCAAGGTGATTGGCAATCTCCTGTTTAAAATCAACCATGCCCTTTTCGTAAATTATACCGTCAAGAGTTGTGTGGCCAGGTGCTCTTTGTTCCATGAACTCAGTGAAAAGTCCTGCCTGATAAGCCTCTTTCCACTCTTTTGGGACATGTTCAAATATCCTGTCCCGCATGGTGCGTCCTTTCCAGTAAGGAATTATCTCTTTGGCATATGTGTCGATATCTTCGCTTGCTACCTTGAACGGAGTCATCGGTCTGCTGTTCAGGATTTCAAGGTCTTCTACTGAATGGCAGTTGAGTTCGGGAAATGTGGAGGTTGCTTTGGGAAAGGGGCCTCGTTCTCCTACAATCAACTCATCTTCACCAATGTAAATCTCTTTTTTTTCGCAAAGATTCTTGAAATTTAAGGCTCTGAGTACAGGAATGGAGTATTTTCCATAGTTTTCTTTATAGAATTCAGTTTCCAGAAGTGCCCGTTCAATGGAAATTGATGGAACTGCATCAAAACTCTGATCTCTTAATTTTTCTATTCTGGGATTCATTTGGAATATCACCTATAATCTTACCTTGAAAATACATTTTAATTTTCATGATTCGGGCAGTGTTCTTTCAAGGTTTGACTTTCTGGAAAAAACTACTAAAAGAATGAAGAGTATTAAATTCTACCCGACAATTTAAACTTGAAGAAGCAGTAGTCGAAATCCGAACACAACCG
>JADGBC010000146.1 GCA_015231705.1 Desulfamplus sp.
TAAGTATGTTAAAAGACCACTATATTGTATGTGGATATGGAAGAATTGGAAGGACACTTTGCAACCAGATAAAGGAGCAGAACTCTGAGGTGGTTGTGGTAGAAAAGAACGAAAGTCTGCTGCCCGCTCTTGAAAAGGACAAGATGCTATATGTCCATGGAGACGCATCAAATGAGTCCACTTTGATCAAGGCAGGCATACAAAATGCCAAGTCACTGATTGCCGTCCTTGCCACAGACGCTGACAATGTCTTTCTTGTACTCACTGTACGTCAACTAAATCCAAATATTTACATAATGGCAAGAGCTGGAAGCGACAACGTAAAAAGCAAACTTCTTGCAGCCGGAGCCAACAGGGTGGAGTCACCATACGAGGTGGGTGCTGTCTCCATGGCTTTGAAACTTTTACGCCCGGGTGTCAGCAATTTTCTTGACATAGCTCTATCTCGAAAACAGAGGGCTATTCAAATTGAAGAGGTCTCAATATCTCCCAAATCAAAAATACTGAATGTAATGCTCAAAGATTCGGGGATCCGTCAAAATTACAATATAATTATAATTGCGATAAAGAAAAAGGATGGAGAGATGATCTTCAACCCGTCATTTGAAACATTTTTAGAAGAAGGAGATACCATTATTGCTATGGGCAGAGCAAGCAACCTTAAAAAATTCAATGAAGAGTTAAATCCTCAATAACCGGCACGGCCGGAGCGGGATATTGGCTCTCGGCCACAACGAACAATGAAAGTCTCATGATTACTGCTAATTCAAGAGACTTTCACATAAACCGGCACGGCCGGAGCGGGATATTGGCTCTCGGCCACAACGAACAATGAAAGTCCCATGATTACTGCTAATTCAAGAGACTTTCACATAAAGTTCTGAAATTTAACTCTTCAGTCATGTTACACAGTCCCCTTAATCAATGAGGACTTTTCATGAGTATGGAAAAGTCCGTAAACGTTGAATTTACTGATTCACTGCGTAACAGTACCTCTTCACTAACGCATGAGAGAGAGTCTCATATTTTATATATGGTTCTCTTGTCTGTTATTATTATGTCCAGATTGTATTTTCTTGATTCCATCTGGATGTGATCAGCAATTTGCTCTTCAAAGGCTATTGCTATTTTGCGGGTAGTCTCAGGCAATTTTGCGATAAGTTTATTGTAAAAACCATCTCCAAAACCAATTCGCCCCCCCTTTTCATCAAAGGCAAGACCAGGTATAAGTGCAACATCTATCTGATCTAATGGTATTTTTTTGCACACACCAGGGTCTGGCTCCATCACATCAGACTCCCTTTTGATAATATCTGAATCAAAATTATTGATGCGTAGCAATGTTATTGAATGTCTAGATTCTGAATAGGCTGGCAGAACAATGCCCTTTCTGACATCAAGGCTCGTTCTGATAATTCTTTCAGTGGGTAGTTCACTGCTTCTTTGTATATAAAGCAATACAAGCTCTGCCTCCAAAAAATTTGCAAAGGTCAAAAAATTTGATTCAACAGCTTTTTGTTTTGCAGCCCTCTCTTCTTCGGTCAGTATGGAAAGCTTTTCCATCACCTCACCAAGCACACTTTTCTTACTGCTTTTCGTCTCATTCATAATTTTTATTTTCTCCACTTAAAAAACAGGTTTTTTGCAATATTATACAGCATAAAACAATTGTCAATCAGCAATTATCGTTGACTGTTTGAAAATTGCGTGATAATTTTCTAAAACTATTAACTTAATGAAAATTATAACTATTTGCACAGGGATCAGACAGGTATTAAAATGCTGGAAATAAAGTATGTTAGAGAAAATGTAGATGATGTAAGAATGGCTCTAGAAAAACGTGGATCGACAACAGATTTTGATCGCTTCCTTGAGTGGGAAAAAAAAAGACGGGAGCTGCTTCAGGAGATTGAAACCCTTAGACATCAGCGCAATACCGTCTCTGATGATATTGCTGCAATGAAAAAATCAGGGCAGGATGCTGATGCAAGGATCGTCGAAATGCGGTCTGTTTCAGAGAAGATAAAAGAACTCGACATTGTCCTTTCTGAAACAGAAATCTCTATTGACAACTTCATGATCAACCTTCCCAACATACCTAATAAAGATGTTCCCACAGGTATAAATGAGAATGACAATCGTCTGGAAAAACAGGTTGGAACGCCCAGAAAATTCAATTTTCCAGTTCAACCGCACTGGGAAATTGGAGAATCTCTTGGGATTCTGGACTTTGCCAGAGCGACAAAAATAACTGGTGCAAGATTTCCCCTTTACATAGGAAGTGGTGCAAAACTTGAGAGGGCTTTGATCAACTTCATGCTCAATACTCATGTTAATGAGCATGGCTTTACAGAAGTGTTACCCCCATTTATGGTAAACCGAAAAAGCCTCACCGGAACCGGTCAGTTGCCAAAATTTGAAGAGGATCTTTTCAAGCTTCAGGGGTGGGACTATTTTATGATTCCCACATCGGAAGTTCCGATGACTAACATATATGCTGATGAAATTATACCTGAAAAAAACCTTCCCATAAGATTTACAGCCTATACCCCCTGTTTCAGATCTGAAGCAGGTTCTCACGGTAAAGATACACGTGGATTGATCAGGCAGCACCAGTTCAATAAAGTTGAAATGGTCAAGTACACCACCCCTGAAACATCATTTGATGAACTGGAATCCATGCTTGCTGCTGCTGAGACTATTCTTCAACGCCTAAATCTGCCCTATCAGGTTATTACACTATGCACAGGTGATATGGGTTTCTCAGCCTCAAAGACCTACGATATTGAGGTCTGGATGCCAGGACAGGAGAAGTATCGTGAGATATCATCATGCAGTAACTGCACAGATTTTCAAGCCAGAAGAGCCAACATCAAGTTCAGGCGTGAGGGGGCAAAAAAGAGTGAATTTGCTCATACCTTAAATGGTTCAGGGCTGGCAGTGGGAAGATGTTTTGCAGCTATTCTTGAAAATTATCAGCAGGCAGACGGCTCAGTAGAAATTCCAGAAGTACTGATACCTTACATGGGTGGTCAGAAAATTATTACAAACGAAAACAGGTAAGGTTAACACAAATCGAAGCAGACAACTCTTAAAAAATCCAGAACAGACAATTTCTACGCATACGGGTAACAACTAAGTACCCTGTCTATTATAAGGTTACCATATATGAGACCAGATAATTTTCCAAAGGATATCCAGCCACTTATTGTTCCGCAGCCCCAGGGAGATCTTTTTTATCAATGCCTTGGTTGCAGTGCCACCTATTCCATCAAAGAGCTTCTTTATGTATGCCCTAAATGTGGCCAGGTACTTCTTATACACGATCGCAATTTTAATGAACTCAAAAAAATACCAGGCACAACATGGCAGAAGATTTTTGACTACAGAAAAATGCTTAATATTCCGGCACTTAAAGGAATATACAGATATCATGAGTTTATCGGCCCCAATATTCCCTTAAGTTCAATAATATACCTTGGCGAGGGCCACACGCCAGTTGTGGAGGCAAACAACAGGCTACAGACCAAAGCGGGTATTAAATTCTATTACAAAAATGATGGGCAGAACCCCAGTGCATCATTTAAAGACAGAGGGATGGCAAGTGCTCTATCTTATATAAAATATCTTATTGATACTGGCCTTGCATCCAACATCATTGCTGTATGTGCTTCTACCGGAGATACATCTGCTTCAGCAGCTCTGTACGCATCGTATCTGACTCCTGATATCAAGTCTGCCGTTCTTCTTCCATACAAAAAAGTTACACCGCAACAGCTATCTCAGCCACTGGGAAGCGGAGCCAGGGTATTTGAAATTCCTGGGGTATTTGACGACTGCATGAAAATTGTAGAAAAACTCTCTCAGGAGTATCCGGTTGCCCTGCTGAACTCTAAAAATGCGTGGAGAATTCTGGGTCAGGAGTCATACGCCTACGAAATTGCCCAGGATTTTGAATATGAGATGCAAAACAAGGTGGTTGTTGTACCCATAGGCAATGCAGGTAATATCTCTGCGGTGATGAACGGTTTCCTAAAATTTTATGAAGCAGGTATTATAGACTATCTGCCCAAGGTTATAGGGGTTCAGTCAGAGCATGCAGACCCTGTATTCAGATACTATCTGGAGCCTGATGTAGATAAAAGGGTATTCAAGCCTGTTACTGTCAAACCAAGTGTTGCCCAGGCTGCCATGATTGGTAATCCTGTATCCATGCCAAGAGTTATAGCTATTGTAAATCACTACAATCAAATATCTGGCAAACAGAATGTGTTTTTTTCCCAGGTAACAGAACAGTCTATTATGGATTGGAGTCTTGAAGCCAATCGTAACGGACACATTGCCTGTACCCAGGGAGGGGAGTCTCTTGCTGGACTTGCCAAGTCATTTGAACAGGGTATTGTAACAGATCAGGAGACCGCAATTGTGGATGCTACAGCACACGCTATTAAGTTTTCAGGATTTCAGGACCAATACTTTCAGAAAACGATTCCCAATGAATATAAAATAGAATTTAATCAGAATCTTATTAATGAACCCTGCCTTGTTATGCCAAAAAACAAGGAGAAAATTCCAGTTCAGGGCAGACCACTAAGTGATGAGGATTTCATGGTCTTTGCAGATGATATCTCTCAGAGCATTGCAAATATGCTTAATCTTAAAAAAAATGATAATTGAGACCATGTTAAAGATACAAAAATCTACAACAATACTATTTTTACTAATAATTTTATTTTTATTCACAGCAGAAAATCTATTAATAAGCCACATTTCAGCCGCTGAACAGGTGTTACGACCTGCTGACTCTGAATATCCACAAACTAAGCTATCTGGTTCAGGTTCGCAATCTGTTGAGCAGGACTCACCATATTCTAAATCTCCTCCTCATCCACTTGCAAAACCTATAACAAACATTGATTTATCCTCCACATCTGTTGAAAAAGATTCCCAATCAATACTTGAAACTTCATACAAAAGGTATTCACTTTTCAGGTATGGTGAACACTATATTCTTTGCGAACCATATATTGTTAAGCGTGGGGATTGGATTTATAAGATATTCAGATCCAAAGGAGAGCTTTCCAAAAAGGATTTTGGCCTGTTTGTCCGGATTTTTAAGGAAATAAATCCTGACATAAAAGATACAAATACTATCAAAACAGGTCAATGTATAACCATTCCACTTAAAAAATCAAATAAAAATGACTTCAAGGAGAGCAAACCAGGAGTTGTTGATCTTCCAATTATAACCCTATCTCAACTCCCTGACAAAACTATCAAAGATGCCAAATTAATGCTGGAAAAATCTTCTTCTACAGCCATTCAGAATGAAGCATCTGAATCATCCAATACAACAAAAACTGGCGACAAACAAAATCTCCATGCCTCAGAAGAAGCATCCTCAAAACAAGAGTCCCATGCCTTAAAAACCTCCGGCAAGCTACCCTCTGAAATCCCAATCCGTCAATTAAAGCAATTTGCCATGGTCAACAATGGACAACTGATGACAAAGGGTAAATACTATTTTCCACGTGACAAGGGGGAAGATCTGGTTGTTGACGTTGCAGTACATCCTTTGATCCATTTAAAAAATGGCACTAGAATTTTATTTGTACCGGATAAAACCGCTTTTAGCAGATTTTCAGATACAATAAAAACATTCTGGAAAAACCTGCAAATTATGGAATTCGGAGAAGTTAACTCATCTTTGGATGGTCAACTTCCTAATGACACCTATATAAATTCTCGACCTTTAGATAAGCCCTATTTTGATAACAGGCAAGTATCTATGCAATCCAATATAGCAGCAGGATCTATATTGGAGCAACAAGAAGAAGCCTATGTCCCAATAAGCATTACAGTTCCTCGTGACCATAAAACAGCTGTAAAGGTACTTCTTGATACTACAAGCTACAAATACAGACCAGAAAAAGACATATCTGTTTCTATTGGCAACATAACAGTACAGGTAAGCCCAGGTTTCATCAGTAGAGATGGCAGACCAGACATACTTATTGTTTTTGGAGATATATACGGATCTGCCTTGGAATCACTCAAGAAACTGAAACTTGGTGATATTGTAATAATGTCTCCGCTTTTGACGCCCATGGATGTTGCTAAAAAACTATTTTCTGCAATAGGAGCATCTACAACAGAAAATCCAGCTTTTGTAAATCCAACCGACAACAAAACTATTTCGCTCAACGGATTCTATATAAAGAACAGATACAAAGAGATCTTTATAACCGAAAAACCAATGCTGCTAAGAGAGGCATTCAAATATTTGACTGAAAAGAACATCACAATTTTAAGGATTGACCGACCATTATAATCGGCACGGCCGGAGCGGGATATTGGCTCTCGGCCACAACGAAGAATGAAAGTCACATAAGCACATCTATTTAAAGAGACTTTCACGTAAAATATAATAAATTACGCCAAAGCAGTTTTTCAGTTCACCAGGAAAAAAAATTATGAGAAACCTCAAAAAACTAATTACCATGTTTTTAATGTTATCTATCTGCTCATGTGCAACGACAAAAAACACCTCTGCACCGAAGATTGACAGCCAGCAGGCAAAAATGGCTGTGGCTACAAAAGAGCTTGGTGAAGCATATATGGCCCAAGGCAATTATACAGCCGCACTGAACGAATTTATCAAAGTAGAAAAAATAACGCCTTTAGACCCTTATCTTCACAATGATCTTGGGCTTACCTATATGGCAAAAAAACGCTTTGATCTTGCAGAGGAGCACTTCAAAAAAGCTATTGAACTGAATAAGGAGTACATACCAGCAAAAAACAATCTTGGTAGTGCGTATCTTAAACAGCAAAAATGGGATCTTGCAATTGCATGTTTTGAGGAGATATCAGATAATCTGTTATACGCAACGCCACATTACCCTTTGTCAAACCTGGGATGGGCATATCTTGGTAAAAGAGATCTAAAGCTTGCGATAAAGTACTTTAAATTGGCATTGGAGGCTCAACCAGATTTTATAAATGCTGTTCATGGTCTTGCTACAACATATATTGAAGGATCTGAGCTTCAATCTGCTTTTCAGTTACTAACCCAAAAAATTGAAGAGGAAAAAGAGGGCGGTGGTGCAGTAGTAATTTTGTATGCCGATCTGGCTATGGTGTATGAGAAAAACAGGCAGTTTGGCAAAGCAAAAGAGATCTGGAAAAAGGTGGCTGAAATGGCTCCTGCCGGAAGTGAACTTTCCAGGGAGGCAAATAAAAAGATCAATCAGTAGCATCTGCAATACGCTTCAAATAAAACAAAGCCTTTCACTGCAAACGCTCATGGTCGGGATTCAGCCACCCCGACCATGAAAATCAATATCTGTTTTCACGGTAAATGAAAAGACTCTTCTCTGGGACATCTCTCAACCTGGGATATAACAGGTCCTTGTCTGAAACTATAGCTTGTGTCAAGTCAGAGCATCCTTTCATATCTTTGTTGCCATCCTCATAATCCAAATGCCAGTCAATATTAAGATCAGGGTCACTGTAAATAATACCGTATTCATCTCCAGGGGTATAAATATCAGAGCATTTATAGGTCACGTCAGCAATATCACTTAATACCGAGAACCCGTGGGCAAATCCTGCCGGTATAAAAAGCTGGCATCTATTTTCATCTGACAAAATTGCACCGGCCCATTTTCCAAATGTTGGGGAGCCCCTTCTAATATCAACCGCCACATCAAAAATTGTACCCCTTACAGCGTACACAAGTTTTGCCTGGGGATTTTGAAGCTGATAGTGCAAACCTCTGATAACCCCTTTTTTTGAACGGGAGTGGTTGTCCTGGACAAAATTGACATCTATACCATAGCTCTGATAGCGATCCTGATGCCATGTCTCAAGAAAAAATCCTCTTGAATCAGCAAAAACATCCGGTTCAACAAGCAATACGCCATCAAGTATTTGAGATTCTTCTGTTTGAGACTCTTCTGCTGAGGAGTCTGCACTGTTTTTTGTCTTGTCAAAGCTCTTATTATCAAAATGCCACTTTGCACCCAGTGGCGATCCATTAAACGCTGTCAATTTAAAAAACTTTGTACCCATTCAAAAAACTCCCAGATCATTTTTATCCTTAAGAAGCCCCATCAGGTATTGACCGTAATCATTTTTAAGCATGTCTGAGGCAAGTGACTTAAGCTGGGACTCTGTTATATAACCAAGTCTGTACGCAATCTCTTCAATACAGGCTATTTTAAGTCCCTGCCGATTCTGAACCGCCTGAACATAGGCAGATGCCTGCTGGAGTGCTTCATGAGTTCCTGTATCAAGCCACGCAAATCCACGACCAAGAAGCTCCACATTAAGCTCGCCCCTGCTTAAATAGATATTGTTAACATCTGTTATTTCAAGTTCACCCCTTGCAGAGGGCTTGAGATTTTCTGCAATATCGACAACTTTGTTATCATAGATATAAAGACCAGGAACTGCGTAAACAGATTTAGGTTTTTCAGGCTTCTCCTCAATTCCAAGAACCTTGCCAGAAGAGTCAAACTCTACCACACCATACCGTTCAGGATCCTTTACAGGGTATCCGAATATTAGACCTCCTTGTTTCATGGAGACAGCATTTTTGAGCACATGTTGAATCCGGCTGCCATAAAAAATATTATCTCCAAGTATCAGAGTGACACTGTCATCTCCAATAAAATCCTTTGCAAGGATAAACGCCTGTGCAATTCCCTCGGGATTTGGCTGTTCCATGTAGGAAAAGTTAAGCCCAAGTTGTGAGCCATCATAAAAAAGCTCTTTGAA
>JADGBC010000147.1 GCA_015231705.1 Desulfamplus sp.
TTTTTTACATTTGCGATGGCAATTTGCAATTTAAGATTTCCAAATTAAAGGAGATTCAAAATGAGTACGCAAGCAATTGAAAAAGTCCCGACACAGGCGTGGATCACAACCTTTTCAGGTACAGCGATCAATCTATGCCTTGGAATTCTATATGCATGGAGTATCTGGAAATCTGCTCTTGTCGATGTTGACAAAGCGGGACAAGTTATGACAGACGGAATGAATGCAGGATGGGTCTATCTGACCAATGCACAGGCAGCAACTCCTTTTTCCCTGTGCGTTATTATTTTTGCTCTGCTTATGATTCCAGGCGGAAGAATTCAGGATAGAATCAGCCCTAAATTCGGAGCCACACTTGGTGGGCTTCTATTGGCAGCCGGCTGTATTCTTGCCGGAACGATGAAAAGCTATACTGGCCTCATTATCGGCTTTGGCATACTTGGCGGTGCGGGCATGGGAATCGGATATGCTGCCCCTACACCGGCGGCACTAAAATGGTTTGGACCTGAGAAACGTGGGTTGATTGCCGGTCTGGTTGTTGGCGGATACGGAGGAGCTGCCCTTTACATTGGTGGACTTGGTGCATATTTAATCAAAAACTATGGTATTTCAGGCAGTTTCATTGCTCTTGGAACTTTTTTTGCCGTAATTGTTGTTATTGCGGGTCAGATGCTTAAAGCTCCACCACCCGGATATCAACCACCTTCGAACGTGACAAATGCCGGACAGAAAGGTGCTACAGAAAAGACTCACAACTGGGAAGCCGGTGACATGATGAAGACCTGGCAGTTTTATGCCCTGGTCGTAATGTTTATTCTTACCACACAGTCAGGACTTCTCATCATCAGCAGTGCAAATGGTCTTCTTATGAAAACAGCAAAAGATATGCCATTTTTTGTGGCAAACGCCTGGCTACTGGTCTCTTTTGGCGGACTTGTAAATGCAGCAGGACGTGTTGGTACAGGATTCTATTCCGACAAGATCGGACGCCTCAATGCATATTGCCTTAACTGCGGCGTATCTGCACTGTGCCTTTTTGCTTTACCATATGTTATTTCAACAGCAAATCTCCTGCTGCTATTTATTGTAGTTGGTATTGCTTATTGGCAGTATGGTGGAGGACTTGCACTTATGCCATCATTTACAGCAGACTTCTTTGGTGCAAAGAATCTTGGTTTCAACTATGGACTGGTATTCATAGGATGGGGACTTGGTTTTTTCATGGCAAGGCTTGGCGGCTGGATCCAGGATGTTACAGGAAGTCTTGACTATGCATTTTATATTTCGGGTGCTCTTCTTGTAGGAGGAGTACTGTTAGCCAGAATTACAACAAAACCGCAATATGACGGAGCTGCGGCATATCAACCCCAGCGAGGATAAAAAAGATTTAAGGATTTGGCAGATGCTAATTTACCGTTCAATACTGATATTAAAATCTTCATTATAGAGCGTTTTGATGATTTTAAGACGGTAATTCATTAGCAGCTGACTCCCTTTAAAGAGTTCCGTATATAGTTGAATAGAGAGCGGGCAGACGCCCGTTCTCTATTTTTAAAGGAGTATCAAAAATGACATTCACCACTTTTTAACATGGATAAGATTCATGACACCCCTCTCTCCATCTCCAGATAGCCTGCCACTTCCGACCAGTTTTTCATTAATAGATGTTCCATTCATTCTAAATTTCTCCACTCCCGAATTTGACAAGATTATTATTTTTATTGTGGCTGTTTTGTTGTCGATCTCTGTCAATGCCGAAGCTCAGGCTTTCATGGCAACAATACTTGGCGACATAAGAAACGGGGCAAAAGATAGATTCCATTTTAACCCTCTTCTCCATATAAACCTTGCAGGACTTATCTGTTTTGCTACGGCTGGGTTTGGGTGGCCAAAACAGATAGAACTCAATACAGACAAATTCAAGCACCCGGCTATAGCTGTTATACTGGTTAAATTTGCAGGTGCATTTGGCAACCTGCTTCTGGCAAGTATTGCTGGAAGTATCCTGTTTGTAATGAAAAAGTGGAATCTTGAGGATCAGGTATTTTCAATCGTTGTAGCGGTGAATATAATGGTTTTTGTATATAACATCATTCCGATACCACCTCTTGCCGGAGCATCTCTGATATCTTCCATAGGCCATATTTTTTTTCCTGTCTATATTAATAAAAGCAAACCTTTGGAATACTTTTTTAAATTTATTCCCTATTTTTTTGTGGCAACTCTCATTATTATGCGAGTGAATGGATGGCCATTCCTCAATGATTCCCTAAATTCGATCGTCAAATTTATTTTTCAGTTTATTGCCGGTTGATTGAGAAGCTCGGGCTCATACTCTGCCCCTTGCTGCAATGCTGTTGACTTTAAAAAAGGCCATAAAGAGGTCCGCCTTTTCGTGCCAGAGCATCTATTTTTTTTTCAACTGCCGGATCTTTTAGCAGTGGCGGAGCGTGAAAAGGTTTTATTCTCGCGTCTATTATAAGCGGCCCTGTACATCCCCAGTGTTTGAATGATGTAAAATTTTCGGCACCATAGATGTCATGTGACGGGTTGGAACGTGAGAATGTAATCCATAGAAATGTTGCAAAATTCTGGCTTGCCTCATAAGAATCATCCACTACCACAAAAAGAGGCAGCCCTTCGATTCTATCTCTATTTCCTGTTTCACCATGAAAATGCACGGTCTTATTTTCATTATTAGGGGTGGCCATATCCGGACATATCCGTTTATTCCTGTTTTCTGTTCTATTGATGCTTTCTGTTAGACCCTGACTTCTAAATTCTCCTGTTTTCTGAGACTTCAAACTTATAGCAAGAATATCAATCTCTTTTTGTGCTTCCTGATAACTTTTGAACTCGGTTCCTTTAACTACAACAATTCCGGGAGCTGCAAGTCGAGGATGAGAAAATGGATATGGAATGGCAATCTGTGATGGGAAATAACGTAAAAGCTCCCGTCTTTTTGGCCCTGCTGCAACCATAACAACCTTTGATCCCTCATTAACCCCCTCAGCCGAGTAATCTAATGTATCCATTGTGGTGCATGTCTGAAAATGGATATCTCTTGTAAAGTCAATTCGTTCAAGAATGTGCATGAAGAATCCCATCTCATCGCTGATGTCAAGGTCTGGATTGTCATTGTGTGAAGAGATGATAAGATATTTGGCAAGAGATAGCTGTCCTGTACCAAGAATTGAATTTGCGTGTGTAAGAAGCTCTCTTGGCTTTTTGTTATCAAAAGGGGTGTAACGATCCACAGCCTTGGCCAACAGCAGCGGATGAACTCCTGCTACATCTACAGCATGAATGGCCGTAACGCCAGGAAGTGTACGGGGAATTGCACTTGCTGTGATCTCATGGATAATTTTACCAAATACAGAATCCTCTCTTGGAGGACGTCCAACAACAGTAAATGGCCATATTGCATCTTTTCTGTGATAGACCGAATCTACCTCAATATATGGAAATTCATGGGTCAGGGAGTAATAGCCAAGATGGTCTCCAAATGGCCCTTCAGGCTTTGTTTTACCGGGTATGATCCGACCTGTAATGCAAAAATCGGCATCCAGTGATACAACAGAATGTAAATCTAAAGATGATTGTGAAGGCACTAACGTATATCTGAAGGATCTGCCTGCCAAAGCACCGGCAAAGGCAATTTCAGGCATACCTTCTGGCAAAGGCATAATGGCAGCAAGTGTATGGGCAGGAGGGCCTCCCACAAATATACTGACAGGCAGAGACAAATTCTTTTCAAGTACCTTTGCGTGGTGATTGCCAATACCACGGTGAATTTGATAATGAAGCCCCACTTCGCGGTCAGGTATATAATCACCCCCGGAAAGCTGAATCCGGTACATGCCAAGGTTTGAGTGCATCATTGAAGAATAACTTATAGAACCAGATCTATTCACATAGTCAGGATCAATGGAAAAAACCTGAGGCAAAAATATAAATCCACCGCCATCTGCTGGCCAGCAACGAATCATTGGAAGATCGGTAATTTTACATCTGCCATCAACTACAGATGAATTTTTATTTGCAGACTGATTTTTACCAACAGACTCTATATAATTCCTGAAAGAAGCTCTTTTTTTTAAAGGAAGGGCACGAACAAGCGAAGTGAGCGATTTTAAAGATTTTAAAGGGGATTTAAAGACAATGGACGGATCAGAGACAAGATCAACAAGTGTCGAGACGTTTGAAAGCTCGGGCTCCAGTATTTTCAATGCCCGTTTATAGGTTCCAAATATATTGGATACCGCAGGAAAGGGGCTGCCCTTGACCCGTTCAAACAAAATTGCAGGACCACCTGCCTCAAATACTCGATTGTGAACTGCTGCCATCTCAAGATCAGGATCAAGTTCTGCCTCTATTCTTATGAGCTCGCCTTGTTTGTCAAGAAACTCAACACACTCTCTCATGCATGTAAATATCATAATTTTACCATGAAAATCCCCTCTGATTTTTATAATTCGGGGTGGCCGCCTAATGGCCATAAAGGTTTATCATAAATTATAATGTGATGTTACGCAGCAAATCAGTAAAATCAACGTTTACGGACTTTTCATACTCATGAAAAGTCCTCATTTATTAAGGAGACTGCGTAACATGACTTATAATATTATCTTCTGTTTAAAGCCAATTTGAACACGGTTGTCCATATAGATGATTTCTGATGGAACAAAACGATAAAAACTTGATCTGTAATGTTGCTGCATAAGATCAAGAGCATCTTGTGCCCAATTTTTTCTGTCATTTAATCCTTTAAACGAAATTCCAAATTTTTTGATATAAGCTAAAACCTCGCCAGTATTACTTGTTCCAACTCTATTAATGTCGGCTACAGTTGTTGTATTATCAGCTACAGTTGTATTGTAAACAGGAGTTATATTGCCAGTTATATCTGCATTATCAATTCTTGCCGTGTTGCCAGTTGCGACGATATCATAAATTTTCCCCCTCATCTGAATACCTCTTATGTTATTGACCTTGACATCATCCATAAAAATAGAGGCTGCAACTTCCATATCAGGAGATAGTTTTGCCCCCTTTATGTGTCTTGAATCAGCAGAAGAAAAAAAAGAGAACGCTCTGTTTTTATAGAGATAATAAACCGGTGCTGACCATACGCCGTTTTCCCATGGAACAGCTATGGTCATAACCTTGAGCGATTTAAGAAGGTCTTCAACATCAGGGATAATTTTTCTTTGATCATGAGACATGCTCAAGTTCCTTGGTGCTCATCAGAGTTTGTATGTTCCATTCCTAAATATATCCCCACTGCTGAAGCCGCTTATATGCATGCTGGGCATAATCTCCCTCCTGAACCTGCTTTAAATACTGCTGATACTGTGCTGCCGATTCACTCTTTCTGTCCATTCCTTCAAGGGCATAGCCTTTGAAAAAAAGAGGGGCCGGAGTTCCTGGAAGTAGCTGCTCGTATCTTGAAAAATAGTTGAGTGCACTCTCATACTGTTTTAGATGAATGCAGGCAAATCCTGCTACATGCTGTGCCTGGGCCTCAGCAGGATAGATAGCCTCTCCCTCTTTGGCATATTTCAAAGCATTGGTGTAATCCTTTTGAACAAGCATGCATTTTGCCATCATGATCTGAGCTGTATAGTCTGTCGGATCTATCTTTAATGCATTTTTAAAGAAGCGTTGTGCTTCATCATATCTATTATTTCCAAGTGCAGTTTCTCCATTTTGCAATGCACTAACAAGGCTTTGCCTGGCTCTTAGAGATGCAGTTCTGTCCATATACCGCTCTTTGTTCAAAGGAAGAGACTTTGACTGGCTGTAAGTTGTCTGTGCCATCTGAATTGCTGTCTGATAACGCTCAGATCCCATCGGGTGGGTTGCAAAAAGCATCTCGGCAGAGGCATTGTGCCCATTGCTCATGCTGTTTAGAAGTTCCATTAGTCCTACAAATCCACTGGTTGAATAACCGGCATTAACCATGTACTGATTGCCAAGAGCATCTGCTTCCCGTTCATTGTCTCTGCTGTATCGTGCAAGAAATACCCCCTGCCCCACCATTCCGATCTGCTGGGCAAGCTGGCCAAGCTGGTTATTACTACTTCCAACCACTGCAGCAAGCCCTCCAACCAGAACAGAAGAGATAGTGCCTTTTGACATCTGCTGGGCACTGTGTCTTGCGTTGACATGCCCAAGTTCATGGCCAAGAAGAGCCGCAAGTTCAGCCTCATTGTCAAGTTTGAGAAGAATCCCTCGGGTAACTGCAATTGAACCACCTGGAAAGGCATATGCATTTATATAGGTGGCATTGACACATCGGAATGAATAGGGAACAGATGGCCTGTGTGTCCTAAGTGCTATAGCTCTGCCGATCTCGCTTATATATGCATTTAGCGAAGAGTCCTGAACCACGCCATAATCAGAAGAAAATTGATGCGGTGCCTGCTGTCTGTCAATATTGATCTCTGTCTGTTCAGAGACCATCATAAGCTGGTTTGTCCCTGTAACAGGATTGACAGCACATCCGGCAGCAAGGAGAAGACCCGTTCCGGCAAAAATGGCAGTTCCGGCAAACGCACTCTGTTTTAAAAACTGCCGTCGGCTCAATTCTGATTTTTCCACAATATTGCTCCTGTAATCCATAATATAGTTTTCCAGATAATTAAATTTGGTAGAAATGTTGCCTGAGACTAAGGATAAAGGATTTGTCTCATCAAAATATTTTTCTGGAAGTCTATAGATATGATATTTTTAGCATGGAAATGTATTCTGATTTTCATTATTCGGTTCGGTCAGAATACGAACATGCCAGTTTTATCCTGAATTTTCTGCCCTTCCTTAAATCTCTGCAACAGGGCTGCTCAAAGAGCATATCTATTTTTTAATGAACATTCCTGCTATGATGCACAGAACACCAATGCTTACCAGAAGTATCCACAAAGGCAGCTCAAACACAAGATAATCAAATCCATTCTGCATAAAACCTGTTGGCATTTTATCTGAAATAGAAGCCCACATATCATAGCTTAGATCCCCAAGCAGCAGATTTTGCCATTCAGGCTTTTGCATTAGACCTGCAAGACTCTGAAATACAAGCACAAACAATCCTATTGCAGAAATTATAAGTCCGTTTATCGTAAAACTATTCATATCCATAATCTATTTTTCTCCGTTTCACTTTAATTAACCCTTTCTTTATGTTAAACACCAGAAATATGACAAACAACAGCTCTACACTCAAAAAAATTGGTTTTGCATCTCTTATCATGATGCTCTCAGTATTTTCAAGTCGTATTATAGGACTTGCAAGAGAGATGACCATTGCCTTTGCAGGCGGGGCAGGAGGAGAGGTCGATGCATACCAAATTGCCTTTATCATTCCTGAAATTCTCAACCATGTAGTGGCAAGCGGCTTTTTGTCAGTCACATTTATACCTATTTTTACTGTCTATCTTTCCAATAATAATGAAGAGGAAGGATGGAGGGTCTTTTCGATTATTTTCAATACATTCAGCATTCTGCTTCTTATTTTCATCGCAATTGCTTTTTACTACTCGCCTGAACTTGTCCATTTTTTTGCCCCTGGCTTTAAAGATCCCGACCTTTTCAACAGTGCTGTAAGAATGACAAGAATAATAATGCCAGCACAATTCTTCTTCTTTGCAGGAGGCATGTTCATGGCAGTTCAGTTTGCAAAAGAAAAATTTTTTATACCAGCTCTTGCACCCCTTTTATACAATCTTGGTATTATTGTCGGCGGCTTGTTATGGCTGTTTCTAATATCACAGCCTAAAATACTGCTGCCGCTTCTGTCTTTAATATCTCCTGAGTTATCAGCCTTAGACCGATTAAGCATGGATGGATTTGCCTGGGGGGTTTTTGCAGGGGCGTTTGCAGGCAACTTTGCTTTGCAATATATCGGGGCAAAAAAAGCTGGAATGAAATGGCACCCTCTTGTCAACCTGAAACATCCGGAGTTTTTAAAATATATTTTGTTAACCATTCCCCTTATGGCAGGATTGAGCATGACCTTTTCCACCGAGATATTTTTAAAATATTTTGGCTCTTTCATGTCTGATGGAAGCATTGCGGCTCTTAATTATGCCCTCAGAATCATGTTCATTCTTGTAGGAATTTTTGGACAGGCTGTCGGAGTTGCATCCTATCCTTTCATGGCAACACTTGCATCCAGAGGCAAAATAGATGAACTCAACAATCTGCTGAACACAACATTGAAGTATCTGCTTCTTGTAATACCTGTTTCAGCTCTTTTTATGGTACTTAACCATGAAATAGTC
>JADGBC010000148.1 GCA_015231705.1 Desulfamplus sp.
CATGCTCAAATCCTCATTAAGTTCAATACATAGATCTTGATCCAAACCATCTGGCTTTATTTCCACAACTGCAGAGCCTCTGTTGCCGGCGGCATCCTCAACCTTGATAAAAAAGGAGCCGCTCAGATCATTCTGGTCAGGCGATTCGTACAGATATTTTTCCTGGCCATTTAGCGTTAGACTGCCGACCTCTGTAGTAACTCTATATGGTGCTTTTCCCCCTTTGATCTCAAAAGACTCCTTACCCCCTGGTGCAACCAGCAATTTTTCCGGTGTTATAAACACATCAGAATCTCCCACCTCCACTGTTAACTGTGTGATAATGCCTTTTGTATCAGTAGCTGTGATATTATAAAAGCCTTTGGTCACGGGAGCGGTATATTCATAAAGCCCCTGTCCGACAGCTACCGGAAGTTCTCCGGCATCAACATTGATAATGTATCCGGGAAATCCCCCCTGAACCTTGAAGGTCACCTTCCCTGATGGCTTTAGAAACGCATAGGAGGGAGACACTGTAGGGGCATTTCCGACTACAATCAGGCAGGAGGCGGTGTTTGAAAGTGCATCAGTTGCACGAACCCAGTAATTGCCGATACGCTCGGGGGCTTTATATAGAAGACGATTTCCGCGTGTAGCTGAAAGCTGACCGCTTTCGGCTGCAAACTGATATCCGCCAGCACCTCCTTGGACTGAGATTGAGATAGTATCTCCTGGGTTTACATAGTTAAGAGCAGTATCAAGCTGAATCGGAGCAACCACTTTTATCTCTGCTTTAAATTCACGTCCGCTTTGATCCAAGACACCGATATTGAAGCTTCCTGATGTATCCGGAGCCTCAAAAATTCCTGAGTTGCCGTTGATCCTGAAGTTCCCCTTTTCAAATATGGGATTGTAGGGCGGCACTCCGCCAAGAATGGAAAATTGAGCATTCTCACCGGGATAAATTACGATATTTGATGGAGAGAGAATTAAATTATCGTTTAGCACCTTTATAGTTACAACTTTACTACTTCCTGCACCGTCCTGAAATTCTACATTATATGTTCCAAATATTGGTGGAGCTGTGTATAAAAATTCGTTCTCACTTATCTGTTTTACATCCCCCTGGTTTGACATCCAGGTATAACTGCCTGTTCCTCCTGACACTTTTATCTTGTGCGTCTGACCAAGAGTTGAGTTTTCAATAAGTGCAGGTGATACTCCAAGTGCTCCTGTGACGGTTATCAGTACTGTAAAACTTTTTTTGTTACCATCTGTAATTGTCAGGAGGATATCCTGATCGCTGGTTATGATATTACCGGTAACCTTGATTTTATCTCCATCAATCGAGTAATTATCACTGGTCATTGATCCGCCGGTAACTGCAACAGTGTATTCGGGAGTTCCACCTATAATGTCAAGCACGCCTGTTGTGTTGAGCGGAAGATAGAGATGGGAAGGGGAGACAAACATACCGTCATAGACACTTATCAAAGCGGTTTCACTTCTACCGGTACTGTCAAATACCCTGATATAGGTTTCTCCAGCATTTTTAGATGCCTTGAATTTGATCTGTGACCCGCTTAAAGACAGATTCTGGCAGTTGTCACAGATTCCATCGCTATAGTTCACTGTATATGGAGGGATTCCTCCTGTAATTGTAAAGATCTCTGAAGATTCCGGTGCCATGGTGAAGCGTTTGGGGCTTATGGCAAGGGGCATTGTCATATAGGTGATCTGAGCTGTATCTGTGAAATTATTTTTATCTCTTGCTGTAAGTGTATAGATACCGGAAGATTCGGGCGGAGTAAAATAACAGGTTGATGTATTATATGGGTCATTTTTATATGTTCCGCCTGAGAGAGTCTCAAAGGAGAATGGAGGTGTACCTCCGATTACATTAAAGGTTATCGGTTCTCTGTTTGAGACGCTTATTAAAGGAGGATTGAGCTTAAGGTCATTTACACTGATACTGAATTCAGCCTTGGATCTGCTATTTGCGTCCATCGCTATTACATTGAATCTGCCTCCAAAATCAGGAGCTGTATATATCACCCGATCTCCTGTGTAACTGCTCAGATTTCCGGCCTGTGCACTCCATGTATAACTTCCGCTGCCTCCTTTAACAGTCAGCTCCAAAGTCTCTCCTTTTTTTAGGATGCTCTCTTGAGGAGAGGGGACAAGCCCTCCTGAAATAAAACTGTAGGTTATCGAATTTGATTCTCCGCTGACAACATAGAGCTTCTCTCCTGAAGGGGAGATGGCTGCAGCAACTGGATTGCGATCTGACTGGAAAAAATTTTCTACAACAAGATCTGTTTTTGTGTCCAGGCGATAAACAGATCCGCTTCGTTCGTTATTAAGAATGTAAATATATCTGCTGCCGTCTGACTCCACCATTCCTGGAGTACCATTCACGGATATTTCTCTGTCACTTACCTTCAGGGAATTTAAATCTATAGTGTATATTGCATTTTTATCCCGGGATGAGATATAGAGCCTGTTCTCAGTTTTAGAAACAGCCATATCTGTAGGCAGGCCGGGTATAGTCAGGTAAGCTTCGATCTGCGGCACAGAATCTGATTTTGCACTCTCTTCATTAAAACCTCTGTTTCCAATAGAGAATTTTTTTCCAATGTAACCTCCAGAAGATAGATTGGATCATAAAGTTTAACCGGAAGAGATCCAGCCATGACCAGAACACTAAGGATCAAGATGATAAATATGCCGGTTTGCTGTGACGATCCTATAATCAAACATTCATGGCCGTTGTGTGACCACCCAGAATCATGAAAATCAGAATAGATTTTCACGGTAACTAATAGAAAATCGATAGCATTGAAAAGAACAAAAATCAATAATTTTATTTCTTTTTTAAACATTAATGTTCACTTTCAAACATTAATTTTGAAATCATTCAATTACAGATGATGCTGCCAATTCAATGATTATTTCGATTGCTTCCAATTCATAGCCCATGGTAAAAAGTTGATTGTCAAATCACGCAAGAATATTCTACTCTCCCTTTAATAATCCCTTAAAATGGGATATCAAAATGCAACCTGACAAATTGGAATTAAACAAAATTAATACCTTACGGAGAATACAAGATGAAAAAATTACACTTGAATCCACCCCTTCCATCATTTGCCAATGTTGTGATACTTGATGTTGGCAGAGTTCTATTTTTTAAAGAAAATAATCGGTCATTGCCAGCGGAACTTCTATGTATAAAATAGTCTTCTGAACCCATCCAGAGTCCGTCCGCATCATCAGAAATAATAGATGTAATAAACTTAGGAAATTCAGCATTTGAAGGATGAGGATATGTCCATGAACCCTTACTATTACGATAAGCAAGACCATTCAGTGTTCCTACCCATATACCCAAATTTTTATGATCATACAGCAATTGCCATACATTATTGTACGGTATTCCCGAATTATTTTGATCAAAATGCAACCAGACTCCATTTGGTTTTCGGTAATAAATACCATTACTATGCGTAGCGACCCATACGCCGCCCATACCATCAGATTCAAGATCAGAAATAGAAGCAGACTCAAAATCGTCTATAACTTTTTCAAAGATATCCAAATCACCATTTAAATCAATATGACCTACATATGATTTTGCACCAAACCAGATACCACCTTCTTCATCCAGAAGGAGAGCCTCTGTACAATCATAAATACTGTTTATTCCAGTGCTTATTTTATGCCCCCATGTACCATCTTTATTCAAATGAATGAGTCCTCCCTCACCGCCACTACCACATATACCAGAGGCGATCCAGATACCTCCTCTGGAATCTGTAATAATCTCATGGATACTGTTATCTGGAAGATCAGAATTTTTTGTGGTAAAAACTTCCCAAGTGCCATTTGTCTTATAATGTGCAATTCCACCAAACTCTGTGCCAACCCAGATACCTCCATCTCCATCCAATGCGAGAGAGCGAACTTGATTATTTGGTAGCCCATTCATCGTAGTGAAAAGAGTTAAAAAATTACCTGTCAAAGCATCTCTTTTTTCAAGTCCTCCCATTGTACCTATCCAAAGTATATCCTCCTTAGCACTTAGCATAAAACAGTTTACTTGAGCACTACTTGGTATAAATTCCCATGATGCTGTTTGATCATATAGAATTGATGTATCAGGATAAACGCGACCTGAATAAAATATAATAAATATCACGCAGAAGAATCTGTTCATAAAAGACAAAAACTGCTTTGAGTGAGAATTGTTTTTCATTATTCACCTGTGATCAAATAGAGAATGGGCATCTTTGATGTTCGAGTTTACACTTTCTTCAACAAACGCCCCATTTTCGGGAATCGCCTCAAAAAAGTGTAAACTATTTTGATGGTCTCATAAAAAGTCGATTTTTAAAAATGCGTCATAAATAAAATCAGATAGTTATGACTCTAAAAAGTGCTGCTTCAAGACTTTTTACGAGGCCATCACTTTTGGGTTGGCATGAAAGGATGCCGAATGTTTAGTTTTTTGTGGCTCTCCACTCACCGCTACCTGAACTGCTGCAGGAGTAATCAATGCCGTTAATGATAGTATTTGTATTTTGTTTAATAGTCCAGGATCCGCTAATAGTTGAATCATCAATTATCGAGCCTTGAAGCTTTATCGTAACTGAAGGCCTCACCGTTGTTATTGTTCCATGCAAGAGATCAGAATGAAAAGACATTCCTCCACCATTATAATACTCTGTTGAAAAGGTCATGGACTCAGGCTCAATGACAATGTCATTAATAGTGACTGTTGTATTTTTATCTTCACATGTTCCGGAACTTGGGTATGTCATTTCAAGGGCAGATATAAAGCCCTGGTCTGTTATATCAAAACTATTGATGGGATTGGTGTTTTCCTGAGAAAGAACCCATGTTCCGGCTATGTTTTTCAATGTAAAGGGTGAGTCATCAACCAGTTCAGAATCTGAGTTGTTATTGCAATCCAAATCAACACTATAAGATGTAAAAATCAAAGGATCACGCTCAAAATTGAGTTTTGTAATATCACCATTGGTATTACGATGAGGAGAAACCAACCAAAAAACTGTCCATATTCCTTCAAACATATTTCCAAATTTTAAGCCACATGCAGGAAATTTATCGACAACTGTAGCGGTTACTCCTTGAGTAATTCCAGTTCTATATGGAACTATATCAGAAACGATAGTACCATTTGAATTTACACAGAGAAAAGTTTTATCAGGCATTAAAAATCCAACCCATATATCTACTGCTTCGGAATATTGAGGGAAATCAACTGCAAGACCTATATTGTTCCCACCAGAGATCAAATCTCCAAAAATAACAGGAGAAGAGGTTATATTCTCTTTTGCCGTCAGAGTTTTTACAATAGGGCTTTCGGGAATCCTTACAATAGAATCAGAGGATTGTTGTTCAAACAGTGCCGTGATATTTTTATCACTGTCCATTATAATAGATTCATATGGATTTATTCCTGCGAGGGCTCCTGACCATCCTGCAAATTTATAATCAGGGTCAGGATTGGCGACAAGAGTTACAGGCATTCCACATTCATATTTATTTAATGAGGGAGATATACCGACTGTACCATTTTCAGACTTCATATTTAAAGAGTATGTAGTTTTTTTAAAGTTAGCATTGACAACCTTGTTGCTATCCATAATCAATGTACAATTTTGTTGATTCGAACCAGAACAATCCCCATCCCAGGATATAAACTGGTAACAAGATGAAGATGGAATGGCACTAATAGTAATAGTTTCGTTTTTGTAGTACATGTTTTTTGAAGGATTAAGCTCAATTTTGCCACCAACTGATGACGTTGCAGAGACAGTATAAGTAGAATCAGGTATCTCATCAGTGCTTTGACGATCAGAAACTATTTCAAAATAATTTACAGCAACCCCAACACTTTTATTTACATACAGACTGACTCCACCGCCTTTATATGTGGGAATTTCAAATGTTTCAATCTTAATGTTATTAATATAAAAGGAAAACATATCCCCAATCACTTCAATTGATAGATTATCTCCATCATAATATGATAGATAATCAGAAGCATTTTTTTCACGTAAACGCTCGACAGTTCCATCTGAATAAAACATTGCAATTAAATATCCATCATCAGCTTTATTCTCACTATGGTTAATACCAAATATGATAAGCCCATCATCAACTGTTCCTAAACACAGTCCGTAAAGTCCTGTGGCAGAGCCGTTCAGCCATTCAAAATGAGCGGAAGCATTAAGATCTTCATAATAATTTGAATTAGAAGGCTTCAGATTTTCCAGATTACCAGGATTAAGGCCTCCAGTCCATAATAAGCCCGCTGCCCTGTTGCTGTCCACATTGAATCTGAGTTCTCCATTAAATGTGGTCAGTATGGTCATACCGCTCCACGCTTTAAAAGAGACTCCTGGTGCACTAAAATCGTCTATTTTATAATTTGAAGTGGAATTTGAATTTGAAGGTTCAAAATTAGCTATTGCTGTCTTGTTGCCTGTCATGGTAACTGTAGTTGTTGAGTCATTTCCATAAGCATCTCCAGACCAGCCTGTGAATTTATACCCTGTTTCAGGAGTTGCCGTTAAAATTACAACTTCATTTGAGTCGTAACTCGTTTTGTCAGGATTTTTGGTTACCGTACCATGACTGCTGTTCACGTTAAGGGTAAAAACTTGAGTGGTGCTTGGCCCTTGAATAACCATAACATCTGTTGGACTTCCTGTTGCTCCGGTTGCGGTTATCCGGATGGTAGCCGTTCTGCTTGAAGTTGTTGTATTGGCTGAATAACTGCAAACAATAGTTCCCGAATTGCTGCCAGAGCTGCCAGACTGGATTGAAAGCCAATTACTGCCGGATATTACTGATGCACTCCATGTCATTGTGCCATTGCCAGTGTTGGATACGCTGAATGTGGTTGTTCCTGGCTCATTGCTCACAGTCCTGGTAGACGTGTTTATTGATAGAGTTTGTGGCAACGATGATGTGTCAGTAGAAACCTCAGCACGAATCATGCTATTGCCTGGATAGGATGAAGATGGTGAAACCCAATAACCGCCATAACCATATTTCCAGAATGTTCGTCCCGCATCGCTGGTTGTATCATATCCTAAGAATTGGGCATAACTCCCCTTGCTGCCAGGTGCTTTAATCCAATACATACTTATAAAAAAATTTCTTTTAATCTCTATATTTTTACCGGAAACATCAATGTCTACCCACTCATTGCCGGTATTTGCCTCTCCATAAATTGATCCATCGTCCAATCTGGTACCAGGATAGTTGCCATTATCAATATCATATATATAAACACCAAACCTTGTTGAAGGTTCATTCCAACTTGTTATGTAAAACCTGATTTTATTTAATCTGGCAGGATATGATGGAGCGTCAAAACGTACAGCAATCTCACTGCCGTATTGATCTGACCATGGAGATGTGGCACCGTCAGATATTCCGTCGTCATAATAAATTGCATAAAGATGATCGTTGACATTGTCACTAAATGAGTAGTTAGCTGCCATATCAGCATAGACACTTCCACCCAAAAACATCATTCCCATTACAATTACAAACACAACAATAAGTCTTCTCATTAATCACCTCATTTTAAATGTTTTTTATGCCTACTCGCTAAGCTCCTGAATCTTCTTTGTTTCAACTTCATAATCACCTTTTTGTAAAAACAGTCAAATATTTTTTTCAATTCCATCCAGATTCAAATCTCAATCCATCTGGTGCAGGCTTGCCAGATCCATCTCAAAATAGATGCCTGCAGGGTCATCAGGATTGGGAAAGAGATTCATATCAAAACCATACTTTGAGCCTGCATACTTGACGCAATTGAGCTTGAGAGAGAGCGAGTCGGTAAAGGCAAGACATCCCTTTGCAGGAGAGCCTTCATTGATCTTGACAGAGCTTAGATCCATTTTCCATAATAACAAAGACGTTCCGTTCGGGTATGATGCTGGATGAAAATCCAATCTAAAGCCATAGCTGTCTGAAAGATATCGAGCACATGAGATGGCCATGCTCAAATCCTCATTAAGTTCAATACATAGATCTTGATCCAAACCATCTGGCTTTATTTCCACAACTGCAGAGCCTCTGTTGCCGGCGGCATCCTCAACCTTGATAAAAAAGGAGCCGCTCAGA
>JADGBC010000149.1 GCA_015231705.1 Desulfamplus sp.
CATAAGTTGAGAATTTGGCGTCTGACATGAAATGGGACAGTGTGCTAACACATTTTTCTTTCAACCACATCCGGCTGATCTGGGTAAGATTAAATTTAGATCCAAGTATCAATGCGGTCGCTATTAAGGTAAGGTTATCAAACTGAATACCCGTCAGTTCCGATTGAACAAAAGAGAGACCAGTAACTATAAAAGGCAGCCGTGTCACACAAGGGATTTTCATACTTTGCTCCTGATATTGGCCAACGTGATTTTATCACATAGTGTCTCTATATCTAATGATTTTATAACTTTTTTACAATTAAAGAATTTGCCAAAGCAAAAAAAATGCCTTAAATAAAAACTTTTTTTCGAAAACTCAAGTATATGAATCAGGATATTCAGGATTAAAAGATTTACAGGATGCAAACCTTATTCATCCCGTAAATCCTGGCCATCCTGATTCAGACAGATGTCTGGAACCCTGAATCAACCTTACAAAAAAACGAATAAGGTGTCGAGTTCAAGTACCTTCTCTAAACTAAAGGAGGATGAATGGCAAGTACCATTCCATACCCACCCTGAACATTTCTTGTGTTTATCATCCCTTTGCTGTTAAGAAACACCTGAGCCTCGTAGGAGCGTGGACCTGTTCCACAGATAATATACAAAGGTGATTTTTCAGCCATTTTTCCAGACAGTTTTTCTGTAATTTCTCCAAATCTCTCTCTGAGTTCATCTTGAGGAATATTGATCCACTGTGCAGGATATTTTTGAACAAAAGAAGCTGCCTGTACAGAGCTTCTGACATCCAAAACATTTATGTCACCCTGTTTGAGAAGCTCGATAAACTCAAAGGTGTCAATGGCCCTAAGACTTCCGTTTAAAGTGTTATCAAGAACATTGCCGGCATTGTTAACAACATCCATGGCCGAGGCGTAAGGTGGAGAGTAGCTTACTTCAAGATTGCAAATTTCACTTACATCAACCCCGAATTTCAACAAAGGTGCAACAGCATCAACCCTTGCTTTTACCGCATCACCCTGAGGACCTGCCGCCTCTACACCCAAAACAGTTCTAGTTTTCCTGTCTGCTATCAGCTTCATGAACATAAACTCAGCATCGGGAAAAAAATGTGCACGATCTGACTGTGCAACAACAGCCTGTACAGGGTCAAAGCCAGCAGCCTGAGCCTGAGCAAAAGTCAATCCAGCCTTGGCAACCCCCATATCAAACACCTTTATACAAAATGTTCCCACGCTTCCTGGAAACTGATCATTGCCTCCGTTGATGTTGGTGGCAATGACACGTCCCTGACGGTTGGCAAGCGAGCCCAGGGGCATCACGCAATCCAGACCGCTGACAAGATTGGCAAACTCGGCACAGTCTCCACCAGAGAATATATCAGGGTCTGTGGTCTGCATACATCTATTTACCAGAATCCCTCTATTTTTTCCAACTGCAAGACCTGCGGCAACTGCAAGCTCGGAATTAGGGCGGACGCCTGCAGCAAGTATAACCATATCACAAGGAAGAGAAGTTTCCGTTGTCTTTCCTAACTGATCGGCTATTTCAACAGAGTGAACTCCGTTGTCGAGATCACCGTTTATCCTCATAACTTTCTGGGACAAAAGAAGTTTTACCCCCCTATCTTCCAGTTTTTTTTCAACTATCCTTGCCATATCCTTGCCAAGTGCCTGCGGAAGTACCTGGTCTGCCATCTCAACAACAGTGATTTCAATTCCCCACAGATCGGTCAGAGCCTCTGCCATTTCAATACCTATAGCACCAGCACCAATTACGACAGCGTGCTCAACCTCTCCATTAGCTATGGCATTTTTGATTGCACTTGCATGGTGAAGATTGGAGACCACATGAACTTTTGGAAGATCAGAACCAGGGAAAGGGGGACGCATGGGAGTAGCACCAGTTGCAATAACCAACTTGTCATAATTTAGCTCACCGTCCCTGTCCTCATCAAGATAACGAACAACAACTTTTTTTTCTGACCGTTTGATTGCAAGAGCCTCAACCCGCGTGAGGACATTAAACCCTTTGACGTTTCTGAAAAAAGGGACATCACGTTTTGCATGAGCAATTGTGGAGTAGAGACCTTCGAGTTCTGCCACATCTCCACCCACATAATAGGGGATTCCACATCCGCCATAAGAAATAAGAGAGTCTCTATCAATTACGGTAATATCAATTTCCGGATTAATTCGCCTTAAACGGCATGCCACTTTTGGACCAAGGGCCACAGCCCCTATAATCACTACTTTTTCTACCATTTTTATCCTCAATATTTCTATGTAGTAACTCAAAGTCGACACCTATCGATTTCTAAGGCCTTTTCAACACAGTCTGAATCAGGATATTCAGGATGAAAGGATTTACAGGATAAACATCTTGTCCATCCTGTAAATCCTGGCCATCCTGATTCAGACAGATGGAAATTTGCCTGTAAATGATAGCAAGGTGTCGTTTTTGAGTAGTAAACTTAACTCAACAGATCAAAGGCTGATAACAGCCGAGTTACAGGATAGTTCAATCAGTTCACTGGCAAGTGCGAGTCTGAACCCCTCTGCAAGCTCCTCTTCCTTTATGAATCTTGCCTTGGCACATGGAGTACAGACAAGAATAGGAACATTATGTGCCTGGAGATGGGCAAGAAGATCATCTGCGATATCTCCTGTAGCAGCTTTAATATTCTCCATTGCACCTTGTCTGGCAAGATATACCGCTTCGTCAAGAAGAAATATGGTCACATTTTTACCAAGTTTCTGGGCAACAGTTGCAAGATGAAAAGCTCTTGTGCTCCTGTTGGTGTTATCTGTGCCACATGAAAGAGCTATTAAAACATTATTTGTCATTGCATTTTCTGCCATTCTTTTATCTCCTTTATGAAATTGTTTTTTTAATCTTTATGGTCTCTTCGATATTTTGACATATCATATGTGAGTTAAAACTCACAATATAAAAATTATTGCAAAAACAGAACAGATTATGTAAAAACGTGAAAAATTTTAACAACAAATCGAACTGAATCAAACATAAAAGCTATTACTCTGAAATTATAAGGAAACATATTTTGAGAACTCTTAAGTCAGATTTTATTCTTCTATTTGTAGCTACAATATGGGGGCTTGCTTTTGTAGCCCAAAGAATGGGAATGGACCATGTGGGGCCATATACATTCAACGGAATCAGGTTTGCTCTTGGTTCGTTGTCGCTGATTCCTTTTATAATTGCAGCAAAATATAAAAAAAAAGGTAAAAGCAGCGCCCATAAAGATAGAGACCGCACAAATCAAAATAGCATAAATAACAACAGCCGAAACCAAAATATTAAAGAGAATCTGAAAGGAGGACTCGTTGCCGGTATTGCCCTGTTTGCCGGAGCCTCATTTCAGCAGATCGGCCTTGTCCACACCACGGCAGGCAAAGCTGGATTCATCACTGGTCTTTATGTGGTAATTGTACCCCTGGCAGGGCTTTTATGGAGAGAAAAAACAGGGGCAGGAACATGGATAGGGGCCATCCTGGCGACAGTCGGGCTTTATTTTCTCAGTGTCACCGAAGATCTGACCATTAGTTATGGTGATTTTCTTGAACTTGCCGGTGCATTCTGTTTTGCCATGCATGTCATCCTTGTTGGTAAATTAGGTGCACGCATGGACACTTTGACCCTATCCTTTATTCAATCAGTAGTCTGCTCTGTTACTAGCCTTGTCGCAGCCTTTATGCTGGAGACAATTACACTTCAGGGAATAGAGATGGCAGCACTTCCCATTATTTACGGTGGAGTCTTTTCTGTTGGAATTGCCTATTCTCTCCAGATTTATGGACAGAAAACCAGCCACCCTGCTCATGCCGCTATTCTGCTAAGTCTTGAATCTGTGATGGCGGCACTTGGAGGATGGTTGATATTAGGTGAAATTTTATCTGGGCGGGCACTTTCAGGATGTGTAATCATGATGGCCGGAATGCTCATATCACAACTATATCCCTACCTTTTTCCAAAGCTGTCAGACACTGCCGCCTGAGCCAAGTGATACACTTTTGCTTGAATCAAAACAACTCAGGCTATTTTTTGCTAGTACAGCTCGGCATAAGCTATCTGTTGCTTTTTTGTGCCGAATATCCATATGAATATTGAAGAATAGCTCTAATAAGCGTAATAAGATTTACGCCCGACTGTACTAGATGGTTAGCAATAACCGATATTACATAGCCAGCTTAGCTGCAATTGTTTTGCTTTATTGAAATTCCTGAGCAGTAACATAGCCTGATTACCAAATTATTTATTGAGTGACTTCAGTGCTTTTTCAAGATTATCAGTTATTCTGACAGACAGATCTGCTGTCTGTCTCAGAAAATCTGCAATTTCTTTGATATTATCATCAGTTGCTTTGTCTGCCCACGACAGATAGGTCTCTTTATGGCTATTATTGTGGTCAATCCAGTGTTTGAGCAGCAGAGCAAGTTTTTCACTCAAAGACATCTGACTCTCTGTATGTTGATCATGAGATTTTTCATCGCCGTGGCTCCTGCCATGTTCGCAGTGATGAGAATGGTGATGGGGATGCTTTGCACCATGATGATGCGAGTGGTCGTGGGAATGCTTTGTACCATGATGATGAGAGTGGTCGTGGGATATCTTATCATCAAGCTGATGTCGGTGGCGAGACTTATCCTCACCATGGTGGTGGTCGCAAGATTTATCATGACCATGATGGTGGTTAGAATGAGATTTGTGATCGTCATCATGATGATGGTGATGAGAATGGCCATTTGATTCATGGTGTGTCATTTTTTTACATCCTCTAAATGCAGATATTTTTTAAGAGTTTCAGGTTGATACAGATATCCTGGAAGCGGACTCCATTCACAACGGGCATTGAGCTCAATCCCACGATAAATTATGGAGACTGGTCTGTCAGAAGAGACAACTACCACAATTACCTGCTCATGCTCTGTTGTAAACCTTAGTGCAGAGTTGTACCTTGCCCCTCTGGCTCTGTTTTCCACAGGTATTGCCTTGCCATCAAGCAAGCATCCAAATCCTCTTAAAAGAGCAGTTGACATGATATGTAAGGCACCATCTATTTTAGCCAGAGATGCGGCAAGATCAAGGTATTCATCTTTTCTAAGATCAAGGCAAGGCTCAAGGACATGGCCGGAAAGCATTACAGGCTCATCATTCAGGTCAATAACAAAGGTGCATCCATGACGTCTGATTTCCGCAGTGTGTACCAGTTGTGCAACCACCTGAAAGAGCTCCATTGCACGATCAGAATTCATCTGCGAGTCCAAAAGAATCTCTTCGAGCTCTACCAGTTTAGCTCTGCGTGTAGTGGAGTGAAAGTTGCCGTCAAAAAAACTACATATTGATTCTCCAGCAATTTCCACAAATCCGTAGTCTCCCTTTAACAATGCAGATACAGCATAATCAGGAACAGGAGAGTCGGATATTCCTATAATTGTGTTACCGTCAGATATTAGTTTTCTGTCTGAATATTCCACGGAAAGGAGAAGTTTGCGGACATGTTTGATATTTGCTGTAAAAGGGCGTTCATGTCTCTGGATTTTGGCAATAAAATGGATATCCCCAAGAAATTCAGAATCTAAGAAAACCAGCCTCCCTCTTGGCCAGTGGCCCTCTTCCCTTGTTTTGGACAATTTTAAAATAGTGTCAAGAATCGGTTTGATCAGCATTCTTGCATCAATTCCGAGAATACGGTTTCTGACATCAACAATGTGATCCACAATGGCATGAATGGCATGATTCTGAAGCACATGTCCTGAAGTACCCATAGAGATGCAGTCTATCAGAAAATCCTGATGCATAAGCCATCCGGCATGCTCAAGCCATCGTTCTGTTGGATAAATGGAGCACATATCAGGGTGGTGATCTGTGAACCACATCTGATAAAAAAATGATCTGGAGCTACCTCCAAATGATATTATACCTGCAAGCTGAAGATTGTTAAATGTTATAAAATGGTCAACCGGTTGTCTTGATATTGTCCAGACCAGGGTATCGCTCCATGCATCATCGTCAAAATAGATCTCTTTGAGCCTTGGCTCATGGCCTTTCAGAAGTTTTTGAGGATCATATATACGCAGTGGATCACAAGGCTGCTGGGCATAAATTAGAGCCACCCTGCTGTGCTGGGAAAAATTGGACAGCCCCTCAACAAGCCCGTTATAAATATTTTGAATCAATAAATTAAAATATTTATGTTTAGCCATAATGTTTTCTTCCAGAACCATAATGTTTGAATTTCTCAATGACTATGTCCATCTCATGATCGGGCAGCACAACAGGCCTGCCAAGAGACTCTGCCTGGTAACAGATTCGAGCCACAAACTCAATCTCCTCAGCAGTATTAAAGGCATTAAGAAGGGTGTCTCCAACAGCAACAAGACCATGGTTTGCCAGGAGAACGGCATTATAGTCGTTTATAGTTGAGACAATATTCTGTGCAAGTTGAAGAGTTCCAAAGGTGGCATATGGTGCAACAGGCACTTTTCTGCCAGAAAAGGCGACAAGATAGTGAACTGGCGGAATCTCCCTGTTAAGGCAGGCAAAAGTAGTAGCGTAAGGTGAGTGGGTGTGAACTATAGCATGTATATCCGGTCTCTGTTGATACAGGGCGATATGAAACCCCGCTTCGCTGGAGGGTTTAAGGAGAAAAGATTCAGGGGTAAGGGCATGATTTTCAGAGTTTGTGTGATGCTTGTCAGAACCATGGTAAGGATACACATTACCTTGGAGATCAAGCAAAATAATATCCTTAGGAGTTAGGTCAGGATACTCAATACCACTTGGAGTGATTGCTAGCAAACCACGACCTCTGTTGAAAATACTTAAATTTCCTCCAGAGCCTGTAGTTAAACCTGATTTAACCATTTTCAAGGAAAATTTTATAATCTCTTCGCGTTCATGTAAAAGTGTCATCATGCCAAATGTGATACACGCACTTAAACACCTTTGCAAGGGATTTTTTGGTATTGTAAATTTTTTACAAGGCTGTTATTAAGGCAAAACACATTGTTCATGGCAAAACGAACATAATATTGAAAAATAAACACCCTCTGCCCTGAAACAATAGGGGCTTCCTTGGAGAATTTATATGAAAACAACTCAGACACGCTATTTTATTTATATATTATCATTTTTTTTGTACGCTTCAGTAATCCCGTTGCTTAGTGCAGAAACAGGTTATGTCTCAGATATGCTGATTCTCAGCATCAAGGAGGGCCCTGGCAGACAATATAATACAATAAAAACCTTGAGGAGTAACACACCTGTTGAGATTCTTGAAACTAAAGAGAGATTCCTGAAAATAAAAACTGAAGAGGGTGATATCGGCTGGGTTGAGAGTCAGTATATTACACATGAGATCCCCAAAGTTATACTTATTAAGGAGCTTACTGAAAAGATAGCACTGCTTGAAAGTAAAGCCAATAATCTAGAAAACGGCCAGGCCAACAGTTCTGAAAATAGCCTTATTGATAAAAAGGCTGATGATACAAGAAAAGAGAACGAAATAGAGTATCTAAACAAAATCAAATCCCTTGAAACCGCTCTGGCCAGTCAGATTGAGAAGAACAGACAGCTTGAGGCACAATTGAGTAATTCATATTCGGGAGATGGTCAGGAATTAAAGCCAGTAAGCAATCTTATATCTACCACTGGTAGTGCAATACAGGAAGAAAATATTGATGAAGAGGATATTCCCAAAGAGACTCCTGACTACAAAAAAAATGGTGATTTGGCTTCTTCTGAAGAGGGTAACCTGTCTTTACCAGATGATGATCTGCTTAAAACTGCAATGATCAAATGGTTCTGTGCAGGAGCAGGTGTTTTGATTGCTGGATGGTTTATTGGCAGGAGTTTTTCAGGGGGAAGAAGGAGCAGAGGTCTTCTTGACTAAACTGAACCTTGAGGTATCTTGCTGCTTATAAATTTCAATTCAATAAGGACGTAGTGCATTGTCAACACTTGATTTTAGGGTGGGGTGTCCAAATCGCCATATTTGGCTTGCTCACGATTTGGCCCCCCCTCTCAGAGTTTTATAAAATGCTCATAGTTTCTATACAAAATAGCTCAAACAGGGGCTATGAAGCTGTCGCATAGCT
>JADGBC010000014.1 GCA_015231705.1 Desulfamplus sp.
TCATGGAGTGCCACCCCAGGAGCAAAGAGCACTTAAGGATGCCGGGTTCAAGGTTATCAATGCCACGTGCCCCAGAGTTATACGTGTACAGACAATCATAAGAAAACATGCTGCAAAAGGCTTTGTGCTACTGTTATTAATGCTCAGAGGTTTGTGCCAACGTTATCTTTTATGGCACACTTGAAGATGTGGATGGCTGCCATAAGATCAAATACAGCCATGCCGACTGATTTGTATATGACAGTTCTGCCTCTCATATAGTCTGGGTATCTGTAGCTTCCATGCACTTCGCTGGATTGTGATCCATCTTTCGATTTTACCTTTTTTCGTTCAAGAAGAAACTGACCAAGGCTTATTAGCTTTTCTGGCGATATCCAGCCATGCTTAAGAGGATTTATGAGATCTCCTGATTCATGAATGGCATGACTTGTATCCATGAAGATGGCGTCTGCAAGCATAAAGGCAGATTTTGGAATCTCTTGCATATCAGGCGTGTATGAGCCTATTGCCACTATGCATTTGCCATCAAGAAGTGATGGTTCATCAGGCAGTACCGGTTTTGCAGATGATGTCGCCAAAATAACAGTATCGGATTCTTCAAGAAGCTCTTCAACGGTTGCGGCATGTCTGAGTTCTGTCCCCTCAAGTTGAGGTCTGAGTAGTGCTATAAAGTCAGGCACTTTTGAAGCGTCTCTGTTGTATATATAGATGGTTTTAAGAGGGTGACCTGTTGTCTCAATATGAGCTGTTGCTGCAAAAAGAAGCTGATGGAAGCCCTGTACTCCTGATCCTACAAGCCCTGCTGTATTGGAGCTCAAAGATGCAAAATATCTGGTTCCAAGTCCACCCACAGCACCAGTACGGATTGCTGTCAATGTCTGGCCATCAAGAACGGCAACCGGCACACCAGTTTTGGCATCATTTAGCACAACAATTCCGTTAACAACAGGATTTGCTGTTCCCTGGTTTCCTGGAAACACAGAGACAAGTTTAGTGCTGAAATACTCCTGGCCAAAGCAGGGCATCAGAAGAAGTGTATTTTTGTCGTGTGAGAGATGTGTTCTTGGAGGCATATTTACTTCTTGGGTCTCAAACAGAGACATTGCCTCCTCCATCTGATCCATGAGTTCATTTCTGACCAGACATGACTCAATATCGTTTGCGTTCAAAAAAAGCATAAATTGCCTCCATAAATCAGCCATTCATAAGGTCGTCTGCAGAACTTATTTTTTATCCTGTACAATCTAAGGGAGTAAAGTCCAGTAGTGCCAGTTTCAGGGACTATCTGCGGGAACTATATTGAATGTCCAATTTTGATAAATACTGCAATGAGTCCGTAAAAACAAAAACCGGCATAAATTGTAGATTTTTATGCCGGTCAGATATTTTTTTAAGATCAGTTTTTGTTGTGGTGCCGAAGGGGAGACTCGAACTCCCACAAACATGCGTTTACTAGTCCCTGAAACTAGTGCGTCTACCAATTCCGCCACTTCGGCCTGTCAGAAAACAATCCAGAAAAAGGATTGCTTTGAACTTTTAGGTGGTTTATATATATGCGTTTCAGGGCTTTGTCAAGCCTATTATCTAAAAAAGCAAAGGGACTTATGGAACTGATAGAAGATATTGATAAAATAGAGAAACCTTTTAAAAATGCAGTGGTTACAATCGGCAATTTTGATGGTGTGCATAGAGGACATCAGGCTCTTTTTGCGAAAGTTATGGAAGAGTCAGATGCAATATCAGGAACATCAATTGCCATAACCTTTGAACCTCACCCATTGAGAGCACTTGGAAAAAAAGCCCCGCCCCTGATAACAAGGAAAGATCAGAAAGTTGAGCTTATTTCAGCAGCCGGTCTTGATAAACTGATATGCATTCCTTTTACCAAAGAGTTTGCAGCTATCTCTGCTCAGGACTTTATTGACCATCTGCTTATTGATAAAATCGGGATGAAAACTATTGTGGTCGGACCTGATTACTCTTTTGGAAAAAACAGGGAAGGCTCTATTGATTTTCTTTTCAGTGCGGGTGAAGATAAGGGCTTTAAAGTTATTGTTCCTGACTGGGTTAATGATCCAGAGGCGAATAATGGATCTGAAAAAGACAGAATCAGCAGCACCATGATCCGGAATCTTGTAATGGACGGACGGGTGGATGAGACGAAACGTTTTCTCGGAAGACACTACCAGATCAGAGGCAAAGTGGTTAAAGGAAGAGAGCGAGGTGGCAGAAAACTTGGCTTTCCAACTGCAAACATAAAACTTCATGATGAGTTGTGCCCAAAGATGGGTGTCTATGCGGTGACAGTAGAAACTGTAAAAGGAAATTTCAAAGCAGTAGCCAATATTGGCTACAGTCCAACCTTTGATGATCATCTTTTCACTATTGAAGTTCATATTCTTGATTTTTCAGCCGATATTTATGGTACAAGAATCAGGGTCAATATGATAAAGCGTCTCAGAGATGAAAAAAAGTTTGCATCTATTGAAGAGTTGTCAAACCAGATTCGTTCAGATATTGAAACTGCAAGAACAATATTAAAGTGAAATTTAATAATATAGGAATTGCTTCTCTCATCACTACTATTAAATAAGCAACTTATAAGAAATTGCCCGAAGGGTGTTAATTTTTTAAAAAAACAAAGTATAAAATTCAATATGACAATATTAAAAATTCTGGAATATCCCGATCCGTTTTTACTTCTCAAGGCAAAGCCGGTTCAAAATATAGACAAAGAGACCATACAGCTTATCAAGGATATGGCTGAGACCATGTTTAATGCTCCGGGTGTAGGGCTTGCAGCACCACAAGTAGGAAGTGACAAGCGAATTATTGTTTATAATCCAAATGCACCCGCGGCAGAGAGATCTTCGGATTCATCAATCCCTTCAGATTCACCAAACCATTCAGATCAAGATGATCATTCAAAGTTAGATCAAGATGGATCCAGTGGAAAAAATTCCGGCAATAAGAATTTAGACAATGACCATGTAAGTGAGCTTAAGGAGAGCTCTTCTGCTCAGAGCACGAACAGGAAAAACAACATGGAGGAGTACAGAGCCATCATAAATCCTGAAATCATAGCTGCCTCAGGCTCTCTGATATCGGAAAATGAAGCTTGTCTCAGTGTTCCTGACTACTCTGCCGATGTAAGACGTTTTAGTAAAGTGACAGTAAGAGGATTGAATATGGATGGTAAAAGGATTCAATTCGATGCTGAAGATATTACGGCCGTTATTATGCAACATGAGATTGATCACCTTGATGGCGTCCTCTATATTGAGAGAATAAGTATATTAAAGCGGAACATGTACAAGAAAAGAGTGAAAAAAAGGTTGAAAAACAGTTGATTCTAAAAGGCCAAAAAAACGTGAACAGACCATTTAATATAATATTCATGGGAACTCCTGATTTTTCAGTTCCTGCTCTTAAGGCTCTGTCACAGCACAGATCTCTGGTGCACCATATTCCTGCAGGGGAATATCCATTTGATGATAGTTTTGGTAAATTTGGAACTCTCCAATCAGGAGAGAGTATAAATGACCGCCAGATCCGATATAATATAAGTCTTGTAATCACTCAGCCTGACAGACCAAAAGGCCGCGGTAGAAAGATGATGCCACCACCTGTAAAGCAGGCTGCTTTGGAGCTCGGTCTTGAGGTGTTTCAACCCGAAAGCATGAAGGGTCAGAAGATCATAGACAAACTTGCTGCCCTTAAGCCTGACTTTTTTGTTGTGGTGGCTTTTGGGCATAAACTTAGCAGGGAGATTCTCGATATCCCATCTATTTACCCAATCAATATCCATGCATCACTTCTGCCTGACTACAGAGGCTCTTCCCCGATTCAGGCAGCTATTATAAACATGGATAAAATATCTGGCATTACCACCATGATTATGGATACAAAATTGGATACCGGAGATATTCTTCTAAAAGCCACAACTCCTATTGCTGCTGATGATACAGGTCAGACACTCCATGACAGGCTGGCTTTGATAGGTGCAGATCTTATTGTCAAGACTCTTGATGCTGTTGTGGAAAACAAGATAGTGCCACAACCACAGGACAACTCCAAAGCGACCTATGCCCCGATGTTGAAAAAAGAGGATGGAAGGATTGACTGGTGCAAAGAGCCTGAACAGATATCGGCACATGTAAGAGCCATGACACCGTGGCCAGGGGCATTTACCTTTCTCAATGGTAAAAGGATCAAGGTTGTCTCTGTCAGGCCTATGGATCTCAAAACTGACCTTCCCGCAGGAACGTTGCTCTCCTGCGACTGCAACGAGATTCATGTGTCTGCCGGCAGCAGATCACTTGCTATTCTTGAGCTCCAAGGTGCATCGGGCAAATGTCTGTGTTCCGAGGATTTTCTTCGAGGCAACCGCCTTGATACAGGAGAGTGTTTTCTTTAAGTCACTCCACAAGCCGCTCCAGTAAGTGCTTGGACATAATTTTTTCTTCTATCCAACAATGAATTTGGTAGATTTTAGGGTAATATTCAAAATTTTAACCGGAAAAAACTTTAGTTCAGGTACTTAATAAATCATGGTTTGTTTTTACTCAAGATCACGGATATTCAACTCAATTTGCCATGCCATTCAAACACGGAGATTAAACCATTTTGGAACAAAACCCCCGCTACGTCGCTCTTTTGATTCTCATAGAAAACAGCCGGACAAGACGACCTCTTGACGCAATTCTTGACCAGTTCGCCACACAGCTTGACTCCCTTTCAAAATTAGACAGATCTCTTGCAAACGCCATTATTTACGGCACTTTGAGGTGGCAGAGATATCTTGACTGGATAATCAGACCCTTTTCAGACAGAAAAATAGAAAATCTTAAAACAGAAGTTATTTATATACTCCGTATAGCAATGTTTCAGATCGCTTTCATGGACAGAATCCCTGTCTCGGCTGCGGTCAACACCGCTGTCAATTCAGCAAAAAAGATTTCTCATCAGGGAGTTGCCGGATTTGTAAATGCGGTACTTAGAAAAGCATCCGAAGGGTTTAAAGATGTACAGTTTCCTGATGCAGTCAAAGAGCCTGATCTTAACATTTCGGTAACCAGATCCATGCCTCTGTGGGTTGTCAGAAGATGGATAGACAGGTTTGGTTTTGATAAAACTTTAAAACTGTGTGATACCATTAACAGCGTACCTCCTGTCACCATACGCACAAATACACTGAAGGCTGAAAGAGATGCCCTGATTGCGGGGCTTGCACCCTGTGTTGACAATATTATTGCAACAATCTATTCCCCGGTCGGAATCTCTTTTACAAAGCTTTCGATGCCAATACATGAAAATCAGCAATTTATAGATGGCTGTTTTCAGGCACAGGATGAGGCTGCCCAGCTTGTAAGCATGATGCTTGATCCGCTTCCTGGTCAGACAATATTAGATGCCTGTGCAGGTCTTGGAGGAAAGACAGGCCATGTTGCACAGCTTATGAACAACCAAGGGGTAATAATCGCCTGTGACACTGATCCCCATAAACTTGCAAGCCTTGGAAAAGAGATGATCCATTTAGGAGTTGATATTGTCAAAACTGTCTGTAAAGATATTCTTAAAGTTGATTCAAATGATTTTTCTTCTATAAATAAAGATAGTTCAGGTGCTCTTTTTGATCGGGTACTTGTTGATGCCCCATGCTCGGGAATGGGAGTTCTAAGACGAAATCCTGATGGAAAATGGAAACGCACCAAAAAAGACCTTGCACGTCTTGGAATGAGACAGGAGAAGATGCTGCTAAGTGTGGCTGATCTGGTAAAGCCTGGCGGCACACTGCTTTATGCGGTCTGTTCATGCGAGACAAGGGAAAACGATGAAGTAGTGGAAAATTTTTTAAAGCAAAGAGCTGATTTTACAGTTTCCAAATCTGCAATTGAACAACATCCCATGTTGAAAAGTGCATTAACAGAAAAAGGATATTTCAGAACATATCCAGACCATATTGAAATGGATGGCTTTTTTGCTGTAAATATGCAACGCAAAAATTAAATTAAAAATTAGACATGCTTCATTTAACGTTTTTCAATTTTTGAAATCTTTTATGTGAAAGTCTCTTAAATTAGCAGTAATCATGGGACTTTCATTGTTCGTTGTGGCCGAGAGCCAATACCTCGCTCCGGCCGTGCCGGTTATTCCCATTTTTAGGGTATTTTTTCAAAAAAAGTGTAAACTACTTTTTAGGTGATATGAAGGATGCCAAAAATTACCATGATAAATGACTGACCCGTACAAATCTGAACCAGAGAGTGGGAAAGGAGAGAATAAATAAAATGAGAATCATTGCACCATCAATATTATCCGCTGACTTTACAAAACTTGGTCAGGAATTAAAAGATGTTGAAAACGCAGGTGCTGATTGGATACACATTGATGTTATGGATGGACACTTTGTCCCCAACATAACTTATGGTCCTATAATTGTGGAAGCATGCAAGAAAGCAACAGATCTTACATTGGATGTTCATCTGATGATTGAAAAGCCTGATCTTATGATACCTGAGTTTGTAAAGGCAGGGGCGGATTTTATCTCTGTCCATGCTGAGGCGTGTACTCATCTTCACAGAACCATTCAATATATAAAATCATTCAAGAATTCAAGATACAAAAACGAAAATGAATCTGAAGATAAAATTGGTGATAAGCTAAAAGAGATTAATGTGAAAGCAGGAGTTGCATTGAATCCAGCCACTCCTTTAAGTGCCGTTGAATGGGTAATTGAAGATGTTGATTTTGTTTTGATCATGAGTGTTAATCCTGGATTCGGTGGTCAAAAATTCATCCCTTCAAGCCTTGAGAAGATCAAATTGCTTGCAGCCATGATAAAAGAGAGAAATTCAAAGGCAATCATCCAGGTCGATGGAGGAGTAAGCCCTAAAACCATTTCTCAAATTGCAGATGCTGGAGCGACATCCTTTGTGGCAGGATCAGCCATATTCAACTCTTCTGATTACAAAGAGACCATTGATAATCTGAGGGATTAATCGATAATCTGAGAATAATTTATTGTCAATACCCCCTATCCTAAAGGGATAGCGAGGTCTTGGAGAATTTTATGAAACTTAAAGTTATAATTCATCCGGCAGAAGAGGGGGGATTCTGGGCAGAAGTGCCTGCAATCCAGGGGTGTGCCACACAAGGTGAGACCATTGAAGAACTTTTGACCAACCTGTACGAGGCGGTTGAAGCATGTCTCTCTGTAGATTTAGAGCAAATTGAGCTTGCTGAGAACGACAGAGTGCTGGAGATCGCAGTGTGAAATCCATTTCTGGTAAAAAGTTTGCACGGATTCTTGAGGGGCTGGGCTGGAATTTGGTTAGGATAAACGGCAGTCACCATATTTATATGAAGCAGGGGAGTACCGCACGCATTTCATTGCCAATTCATGGCACAGATGATTTGAAAATAGGATTGCTTAGACATTTTATGAAAGTTGCCGGGATTACAGAAAAAGAGCTATAGAGGAGAAAGGCGTTGCATTATCTAATACTTGTTGCAACGCCAATGGAGATCAATCCTCTTTTGAGTCGCTCGACAGTGTTATCAGAGAGCATAACTCCTTCAGGTGTAAGAATCATCTCTGCAAGCCTTGGTAAAAAAGATTTTAAAGTTGTTGTAACAGGCCCTGGAGTTATAAATACAGCTCATGGACTGACTGTTTATCTGGAGCACTATATTGATAATAGCAAAGAACATCAAAGCTCTCTGTTAATTATCCAAACAGGCATTGCAGGTTATTTTAAAGACTCGGGTCTTGAAATGGGAGATATTGCTGTGGCAACCTCTGAAACTTATATCCACACTGGCGTGAACAGGGAAATCTCATCCTTTTCCTCATCTTGTTCAAGCTACCCATATGATCCACTCCCATTTGATCTTGTCCCTGACTGCCCGATGAGCCGACAGGGACATTTTGAATTTGACTGCAATATGATACAAAAATCATGTTCGATTATAGAAAAAGGATTAACTGACTTATCTTTTACGGCCACCTCTCTTAATGCTGTTAATCCTTTGACTGCTGTCAACTCCGAGATTGCCACCAACTTCGAGATTGCTGTTAACTCCGAGACTGCCGTCAACTCCAAGAGAGTTACTAACTTTAGAGCGGCTACAAACTTCAGCACAGAGATAAATCAGAGTCAAAGTATCTCTTTTAGTCTCATGACAGGCAATTTTATCACAGTTTCAGCTATAACATCTACGACTGAACATGCTGACAAGCTTTTCAGGGCATTTGACTATCCGTGCATGGAGTCAATGGAGGGGGCAGCATCAGCCCATATAGCAGCACTTTATAACATTCCATTCCTTGAGATCAGGGCAGGTTCAAATCCTGTTGGAATCAGGGATAAAAAACAATGGGATATACCTTTAGCCTGCCAGAATGCATCTTTTGCTCTGGAGGCACTTCTTGAAAAAGGAGAACTATTTTGAGCATTGAAAAAAATAATGGGTGCAAAAATATCACGGAAGCAAAAGTACATGACAAGCTCAATATAGCCCACTATTTCCTGTTTATACTTATAACTGCATCACTTGTTCTGTGCTGGAAGATGATGCAAAGCTACATGGATCCTTTGATCATTGCTGTTATTTTGTCTGTCCTGACACATCCTATCTACGAATGGATCAGATTAAAATGCAATAACCGAAAAAATCTTGCGGCATTTATATCATCTGTTCTTCTGATTATGGTGATTATTATCCCCCTGTTTCTGATTTTCTCTGCGGTAATACGTCAAGGTATTATTTCGGTAAGTGCCATAAACAGGTGGATTGCCGATGGAAATATTGAGAGAGTTGCCCAGACTCCCATGATATCTCACGCATTGGCTCTTTTGCGTGAGCAGATGGATGGGACTCTGTTTAAAGGAGTTGATTTTCAGTCCCTGATGATAACTGTCTCCTCCTATACCGGAGAGTTGCTGATGAATCAGAGCAAGTTTATTATCAGCAATATATCTTCTGTTACTGCAAAATTCTTTTTGATGACTTTTATCTTTTTTTTTGTGATTCAGGATCAGAAAAAAATATTTGACTACATCTTCCACTTAAGCCCTCTCTCCTCTACACATGAAAAAATTTTGATTGAAAAGATAAAGGCTGTTGCAAAATCGGCTCTTTTAGGTACTTTGGTGACGGCAATATCACAGGGTACAGCCGGAGGGATTGCGTTTGCGATATGCGGTCTGCCAGGCTTTTTCTGGGGGGCTGTCATGGCCTTTGCATCCCTTATACCTTTTGTGGGGACTTCTCTTATCTGGGGACCTGCCGTTATCTGGCTGTTTCTTTCAGGTTCATGGCCATATGCTCTTTTTCTTACCATCTGGTCTGTTTTTGTGGTAGGAACCATAGATAATGTTGTCCGCCCTCTTTTTATGAAAGGCTCTGCTGGCATGGGGACGCTTCTGATATTCTTTTCAATTATTGGGGGGCTAAATTATTTTGGAATCACCGGACTTCTGTATGGTCCTATGATATTTGGATTGACCATTGTTTTGCTTTATATTTATGACCTTGAATTTCATGACTTTTTGAAGCAGCAGGATGAAATGTGAACCAGAAAAGGTAAAATTGTCAGGAAAACTTACATGAAAAGCAAAGAAGATGACAAGCGTGAATCAAAATCAGAGTTGGAATCCCTAAAAGCCGAGCTTGAGGAGTTAAGGGCCAAGTTCAAGGAACACTCCATCCAGGCAGAGCGTGCAATAAAGGCAAAAGGGGAGTTTCTGGCCAACATGAGTCATGAAATCAGGACTCCGATGAATGGAATCATCGGCATGATGCACATTCTGATGGATACCACTTTGACACAGGAGCAGAAAAAATATGCAGGCCTTGTTTTCTCAAGTGCCAATGCTCTTCTGTCCCTGATTAATGATATTCTTGACTTTTCAAAGATTGAAGCCGGCAAACTTGAATTTGAAAAGAGAAATTTTGATCTTCAGGTTACCATGGAGGATATAAATGCCATGCCTGCAATCCAGGCAAAGAACAAGGGGATTGATTTTGCATTTACACTTGCACCCGATGTACCAAGACTCCTCAAAGGGGACCCTGGACGGTTGCGTCAGATAATGAATAATCTGACTGGAAATGCCATAAAGTTTACCGAAAGTGGCGGAGTTACTATAAGGGTTGATCTTGAGGATGAGACAGACAGTCACGCACGGCTAAAATTTTCCATTGATGATACAGGTATAGGTATTTCTCCTGATAAAATTGACAAACTGTTTGAAGCTTTTCAACAGGCCGATGCATCCACAACTCGCCAGTTCGGAGGTACCGGACTTGGACTCTCCATTTCAAAAATGCTTGTTGAGCTTATGAACGGCTCCATAGGTGTTGAAAGTGATGAACTTATAGGCAGCACATTCTGGTTTATTATAGAGCTTGAGAAACAGAACCTCGAAGATATTTCCGAGATGGATTTTAATATGACATTTACCGGCAATATTGCGAACCAGCGAGTGCTTATTGTCGGGGATGACCTTACAGCATGCCACTCTCTTCGGGAAAATCTAATGGCTCTTAATATTAAGACTGACGGGACAGACAGTGTTGATGACGCACTTGAAAAACTTGTCACTGCCTGGGTGGAGAGAGATCCTTTTAAGGTTGTTCTTGTTGATATCCAGAGTGGAAGCATAAACCCTGAAACTCTTGGAATAAGGGTGACTGAAACTCCCTGTCTCCATGGTTTGAAATTGGTTCTTATTACTGCAACCGGTAAAAAAGGTGATGCAAAACATTTTGAGGAGTTGGGGTTTTCAGCATATATCAGCAAACCTTTGGATATAGATTTGCTCAATAATTGCTTGAAAGCTGTAATGTGTCTGCAGGAGAGTAGCTCACTTGATGTACGTTATCCTATCATAACAAGACATTCCATTGCTGAAAACAAGAAGCATCTGAAAAAAATTCTTGTGGTGGAAGACAACGAAACCAATATGATTGTGGCAAGAGCACTTTTGTCAAAGCTCGGGTATAATGCTGATGAGGCGTTTAACGGTAAAGAAGGTGTGGACAAAGTCCGGTCAACCCATTATGATATTATTTTTATGGACTGTCAGATGCCTGTAATGGATGGATTCAGTGCAACAAGGCAGATTCGGGAACTTGAGAAAGCAGGAATACACATCCCCATTGTAGCCATGACTGCCAATGCAATGAAGGGTGATAAAGAGAGATGTATTGAGGCGGGAATGGATGACTTTATATCCAAACCTGTTGATCCTCAACAGCTTGCTCAGGTGATAAACAAGTATATATCTTTAAAGGCGTTAACTGCCAATATCCAGAAGCAACCTGAATCTCAATCTCCAAAGTCTGTTTCTTATGCTTATGGTTTTGATAGAGATGTTGAGTGTGTCGATAACTTGGTTGAAAGCTACAGTAACCATAAATCAAATGATCGTAAGGCAGCAGAAGAGATTCAAGATGAGATTCAAATAAGAGGTTTGCATCAGGCGGCAGATGGTTTTAAGGTGCCGGATGATCATCATGATAAAAGTAAAAAAGATGGAAAATCTACGGAAACACCATCACCAGAAATACCAGAATCAGAAACACCAGTTTTTGACAGATTGGCCATGCTCAAAAGATTTGGAGATGATGAAGAGACCGTATCATTGATTATTGATGCTTTTATTGAAGAGGCCAATGGTATAGTTATGTCTCTTGAACAGGCTGTAAATAGTGGTGATGAAGAGGAGATCAAAGCACTAAGCCACGCTTTAAAAGGATCGTCTGCAAATGTTCATGCAATGTTACTTAACATAAGGGCAATTGAGATGGAGATGACCGTAAAAAGAGGGATCATGAATCGTACACCTTCACTGTTGGAAGAGATAAAAAAAGAGTTAAAATTGTTCACTGACCTTTTAACTATTGGTCATGTATGAGGGATTCAATGATTGATATAAACACTATGTCAGTTCTTATCGTTGATGATATGAAGAGCATGAGGCTTTCAATACGCAATATGTTTAAACAACTGCGTTTAGGCAGCAATATACGTCATGCTGAAAATGGCCGTGAAGCCCTTAAAATACTGGCAGAGGTTCCTGTTGACATGGCGGTAATAGATTGGAACATGCCCGTAATGAACGGCATTACACTTCTCAGAAATATAAGAAATACCAGAGATATGCGAGATATGCCCGTTATCATGATTACTGCCGAAGCAGAAAGGGATATCGTGCTTAATGTGGCTGAATCTGATATTGATGCTTATCTTCTCAAGCCTCTTACCATGAAATCTCTGGAGGAGAAGGTTAAAGCAGTCATTCACTCTGCAAACAATCCAGACAAAACGACCATTCATCTTTATAATGCAAGGGATTATGAGGAGGCAGGAGATATAAAAAGTGCAATTGAAGAGACACGTCTTGCTCTTCAGGAGAAACCAAAAGCATCCAGAATTTTAAGAAACCTTGGTCTTCTATATGAGAAGGTCAATAATGATAAGATGACAGAAAAGTGTCTTCAAAAAGCTGTTGCAGTCAATAAAGAGGATGATGTCTCAAGGTACCTGCTGGTCGATTTCTATCTTAAAAAGAATGATCTGGCAAGTGCAGTCAATTACTATGAGCAGGCCAGAGTTCTGGGTTCACAGATAATTTCCAAGGGTATTGAGATTGGGGAACGCCTTATTGAAAAAGGAATGACATCTGAGGCCGTGAATATCTTTACCAGACTGATGAAGAGCTCAAAAGATACTCTTTCTGTTAAGGATAATGTAGTTAACATCTGTATTCAGCATGGCGAGTACGGATATGTCAAACAGTTGCTGGCAGACCTTATTCAGGAAGAGCCGGACCGGGTTGATCTCCAACTTAAGGCGGCTCGTGTTTATACAGAGACTAATGAACCTGACAAAGCATTAGAATACTATGAAAATGTTAACAGTATTGCTAAAATTGACCGTGATTTGACAACAGAGGAGCTTATTAATGTTAAGCTTATGATTGCACAAGCATATATTGAAAAAAATAAGCCGTTTATTGTAGAGCAGTATCTCAATCAGATACTTAAAATTGACCCCAGACATGCGGCAGCACTCGAACTCAGGAGGCAGAATGCTTGATTCACACCTTTCATTATTCCCTCATCAGTCATAACAATACTTTTTAAAAGAAGATTTCCTGAAAATTAGGGAATGCTATTAGACTTAGTGAATTAAGGATGGCTATTTTTCAAGATATTTTTGATTTAATTAAAAGATATCTTCTGACTAAAACATTGTGAATACTTACCAGTAATTATTATAAAAGTAATAAGTTTATGACAAAAATAATAAGCATAGCAAATCAGAAAGGCGGAGTCGGCAAAACAACCACTGCTGTGAATCTTTCAGCCGCCCTTGCACAAAAAGGCAGAAAAACATTGATTGTGGATTGCGACCCTCAGGCTAATGCCACAACCGCAATAAGAATAAACAAGTCTTCCCTCGACTACTCTTTGTATCATGGACTCATAGGTGAGGCAGCTATGGCTGATATCATTCAGCCTACTGCCATTGAGAATCTAATGATTGTCCCCTCAAATGTTGAACTTATAGGCTTTGAAGTGGAAATGATGTCAAACAAGGGAAGAGAGGAGATTCTTAAAAAACTTTTAGTCACCATACAGGAGGAGTTTGACTATTTTATTATTGACTGTCCTCCATCTTTAAGTCTATTGACTCTGAACGCTCTTACAGCCTCGGATTCAGTATTAGTACCCCTCCAAAGCGAGTTTCTTGCCCTGGAGGGAGTCGGGCAGTTACTCAAAACCATTAAACTTATCAAGCAGTCATTTAACCCTTCACTTAAAATTGAGGGGATACTTATGACGATGTTTGATAAAAGGACAAATCTTTCGAGGCAGGTTGCTCAGGATGCTGAAGGCTATTTCAAGGAGATGATTTTTAAAACCAAAATTCCAAGGAGTATTAAACTTGGAGAAGCTCCAAGTTATGGTATGCCTGTGATTACCTATGATCCGTCTTCTATTGCCTCCTTGAGTTATCTATCACTTGCAGAGGAGTTGATTACAAGATGAGCATGAACAGAAAAACAGGGCTTGGCAGAGGAATATCAGCCCTGATTCCAGATTTTGATACTCTGGATGAAAATACAGGCGGTTTTTTCATGTGCAGGACAGATGATATAGTACCCAACCGGTTTCAACCCAGAACCTCCTTTTCAGAGGAGGAGCTTGAGAGGCTTACAAATTCTATAATTGAACAAGGAATTCTCCAGCCCCTTCTGGTTAGAAAGCAGAAGCAGGGCGGATATGAGCTCATTGCTGGAGAGAGACGGCTTCGTGCTGCAAAACGTGCAAATCTTGACCATGTTCCTGCCATTATAAAAGATCTGACCGATGAGCAGATGCTTGAAGTATCGATTATTGAAAATGTCCAGAGATCCAATCTGAACCCTCTAGAAGAGGCTGAAGCGTACCACAGACTTATAAATGAATTTCAATATACCCAGGAGATGGTGGCTCAAAAAATTGGAAAGAATCGATCTACCATTGCAAATTTCCTAAGACTCAGAGGGTTGCCAGAACCGGTCATGCAGAGTCTTTCAAACGAAGAGATATCAATGGGACATGCACGTGCTATTCTTGGTGCCGGCAGTGAAGAACACCAGATAAAAACTTGGGAGACAGTTGTGTCAAGAGGCCTTTCTGTAAGGGCAACAGAGCATCTGGTGAAGAAACTTAAATCCCAGGCAGAATCAAAACGTAATACCAGCCATACTCATGATATTGATTACATCAAGAGTGTCTGTTCTGATCTTACCCGTAAAATCAGCTATCCTGTCTCTATAAAAAAGAGCGGAGATAAGGGTAAGGTTGAGATCTCCTTTAGAGACAGCAAGGAATTTGAACGGATTATCGAACTGCTCAACAAGATGCCATGAAAATGGCCCTGCAACTCCTACCTTATTCAATTTCCAGGTAAAACATAATGAAAATTACCATCGCAAAAACAGCCGGATTCTGTATGGGGGTACGCCGAGCGGTGGATATGGTATTAGATGCTGCTAACAAGACCTGCGATCCTATCTGTACCTATGGTCCCCTTATTCACAATCCACAGGTTCTTCAAATGCTTGAAGAAAAGGGTATTCCTACCATTAACCATATACCTGAGAAAGGAGATGGAACCATTCTTATCCGTGCTCATGGAGTGCCACCCCAGGAGCAAAGAGCACTTAAGGATGCCGGGTTCAAGGTTATCAATGCCACGTGCCCCAGAGTTATACGTGTACAGACAATCATAAGAAAACATGCTGCAAAAGGCTTTGTGGCTATCATAATCGGAGATCAAGATCACCCTGAAGTCAAGGGGCTTATGGGATATGCTAAGATTGAAAATGATGTACAGGACACTAATAACAGTAATGAAAAGAGCAGGATTGACAGTAATGAAGAGGGCAAGTTTGGAAATGGTGGACAGGGGGGAAGGGGATACACTGTTTCAACTATAGAAGAGCTTGCCGCTCTTCCAGGATTTGACAAAGCAATCATTGTTGCTCAGACTACACAGGATACAGTCTTTTACCATGAAGTAAAAGAGTGGATCTCAGACCATTATCCACACTATAAAATATTTGACACCATATGCGACTCAACAGAAAAGAGGCAGGCTGAGACACGTAGAATTGCCAAACAGAGCGATGTGGTTGTGGTGGTTGGCGGCAAGGATAGTGGTAATACGCGTCGTCTTGCTCAGGTTGCCACAGAAACTGTATCTGACCGACGGGATGGAGCCTCTTTTGCAGTACATATTGAGGATGTGTCAGAACTTGATATGGAGAGCCTGGTCTGGGCACGAACCATTGCCATCACAGCAGGAGCCTCAACCCCCAACTGGACTATAAACCATACAAGCAGAGCTATTGAGAATGCATTGCAAAAGAGGCAAGACTATCTCAAAGTCCTTGTTCGAAGAGTCCGTAACTTCCTGTTAAGAAGTAATTTTCTCCTTTCAGCAGGTGCCGGAAGTCTCACCTATGCCTGCTCAACAATCCAGGGAATTGATCACAATCTGATTCATGCTTTTATTTCAATGCTATATGTTCTTTCCATGCAGATTCTAAACAACCTCTTTTCCATCAAATCAGATAAATACAATAACCCTGAAAGGGCTGATTTTTATGACTCCAACAAAGTTGTGCTTGCTGTTAGTGCAACTGTCAGCGGTGCGACAGGTCTTTGTCTCTCATATACAACTGGAATATTGCCATTTATACTGCTTTCTTTTATGAGCCTGCTTGGTCTCCTCTACAACCAGAAAATTTTTCCTGACTTTATTCCTCCTATCTATTTATTTAACCGCAAAATTATGAGGATAAAGGATATTCCAGGATCAAAAACCATTCTGATTGCCGTAGCATGGGGAACTGTTACTTCTTTGCTGCCGGCTCTGTCAACAACTGGACAAAGTGTTGTGCTGGAAAATTCTGGTAACATCACAATGACAGCTTCCGGAACCTCCTTACTCCAAATATTGCTGGAAACACTTACAGGAATCTCTTTTATCATTCCTTTTATTTTTTCCACTTCTATTGTGTTTGCACGTACAGCCTTTTTTGCAATTATAGAAATTCAGGGAGACCGCATAACCGGCAAGGAGACCATTCCAATTATTCTGGGAGAAAAGAAGAGCCTTAAACTGATTCGAAATATCTTGCTGCTTGCATTTGCAACCCTTTTTGTTTCTGGCTTGTTAGGCCTTCTATCAATATCAGGCATGTTCATTGCCTGTGTCCCGTTATCAATACTTTATGTCATAAAATTGCATGAGAAAGGGAAAATTACTTCTGGTATGCATCTTGAATTTATTATTGAGTCCCATTTTCTTTTTGCAGGTTTAATAGCAGCTTTTTTTTAAATCAGACTGGTATAGCCGTTTTTTGGGGCTGTATATCAGAGTAAGGCACGAAAAATATGTCAAATATAAACACAATAACAGGCCTTGGTCTCACTGTAGGAGAGCTTGCTGTAAAACAGGCATTAATCACTGAATCAGATCTTGAAAAAGCGGTAAGAACATGTGCTGAACTTGAGAATAGCCATGACGCAATACCTGAATACCTGATTGCCCAAAACCTTATTTCACAAAATGATTTTGAGAAACTACTGGCATTTGCCAAAGCTATGGAGACACGAAGTAAGGATATTAAGTTTGGTAATATTGCCATAACAAAGGGGTTTATTACCCAATCCATACTTGAACTTGCTCTGGAAGAGCAGTCCGCTGTTTTTAAAAACCGGAAAAAATATACTCTGCTTGGTGATATCCTTGTTGATGCAGGAATGCTTACACCTCAACAGCGCGATCTCATTCTTGTAGAACAGAATCGCTATCCCTCTGGAACCAATTCCCCCTCTAATCAAAGTGCAATTGGCACATCTGATTCTGAGATTTTTTTGGCTGATGGAGATAACTCAGTTAAAGGTAATACATCAAGCTTTTCACATGATTCGATGCATAAAAATTTTGCACAATCTGAAGTGTTCCCATCTGGCATAAGATTAATTATTAAAGGTGATGGCAATGCTGCATATCTCTTTAAAACAGAAGGTTTTAATAAAGAGATCAGCATAGGTCAGATAAAAGAACTTCTTGGCTCCCGTAATATTATCCACGGCATTACTGACAATAACCTTATTCAAAAATTCATTGACTCTGATATTTTTTATTCTAAACCCTTTAAAATAGCTGAGGGTAATGCTCCTGTACAGGGGCAGAACGCATCTATTCAGTATTTTTTTACAAAAAATCGCTTAAAGGCAGGAACTATCCGTGAGGATGGTACTATAGATTTTCGTGAGAGGGGAAATATTCCACAGGTTGAAAAGGGGGCTGTTCTGGCTGTAAAGAGAAATGCAGTTGAGGGTAAGGTTGGTAAAAATATATTTAACGATACTGTAAGGGTTCTGCCTACCCGCGACATAAGGTTGAAACCTGGCAAGGGTACGGCTCTCTCTTCAGACAGATTAAAGGTTATTGCATCTGTATCTGGCCACCCTAAGCTTGCCTCAGATGGCACTATTTATGTTTATGACACTTTTGTTGTTCAAAAAGATGTAGATTTTAAAACCGGTAATATCGATTATCACGGAGATGTAACTGTCAGGGGGTGTATTCAGAACGGATTCAAGGTAAGAGCCAACAACGTCCGTGCTGCAGAGGTTGATGGGGCTACAATCATCGCACAGGGTAATGTGATGATTGAACAAGGGGTCAACGAATCAAATATATCTTCTCAGGGCTCTCTTAGTGCAAAGTTCATTCAAAATTCTAAAATATCATGCGTTGGTGATGTATCCACGGAAAAGGAAGTTGTTGAATCAAACATTGAGTGCAGTGGCACCTGTAATATCAAAGGCGTTATAATATATTCAAGGATATCAGCTAAAATGGGCCTTTACGCCAGACAGATAGGGATGGAAAAGTCCCCCCCAAGCACCATCAGAGTCGGTGTAGATACTTTTGTTGATAGATCTTTAAAGAGGTTGCAACGAGATATTGCAGCGGCAAAAGAGTCTGAAGCTATGTTCATAGAAAATATAACTAAACTGCGACAGGAAATTGAGGATGCTGAGGGTAAAATTGTTCGTTTGACCACAATTAAAGAGCGTTATGAAGACGAACGGATGGATCTTTTATCTTCTATATCTTATTTGGACACCAGGCAGGATAGTGAAAAAATAAAGAGAATGCAGTCTGAACTGAATATTGTTGCGAAAAATTACACGGAAATCAGCCGCAAATTTGCAATGTGCCATGAAAATATCAGGGCAATCAGGCAGGCTATCTCAGATACTGAACAGAAGAAAAAAGAGAATTCGGTTCAGATAGCGGATCTTTTGAAGGAGAAAGAGACCTTGGTTGAATGGGTGGAGAGAAATCCAGGTGTTCCAATGGTTAAAGTGGAAGGGCAGATTATGGCAGGTACACATGTTTTTGGAAGGTATTCTGAAGAGACCATTAAATCCAGCGTCAAGGCAGTAGTCATCAAGGAAGATCAGGTAAGCCGTTTTGGCAGAGACAGTTTTGGCAAGGACAGTGAAGCCAATTTATGGAAAATATATATTACAAAAATATAGCATAAACACCTGCTTACATATCCTGAGTCGCTTATTGTCAAGATCGTATGAGCCCAAAAAATTCATGCATTGTTCTTCACACCACAACCTGAACGCTTGTGGTATAGTCAATGAATTAGCGTTTATTGCATACTCAATTTTCTGTGTTTGTACTCAAGTGCTTTTCTGATTATGCCATCAGACCAGGCTTTAGTGCAGGAGGCAAGGATATGAGTATAGGTTCCAAAAACATTATCTTTAAAGAATCCATCTTTTTTGGCAATAATTCCTTTGCCTCTTACCATGGAAAATGCCATATCTTCTCCTTTATAGTCTATATCTATGATATGTGAATATCTGAACTCATGTCCTCGAATAACTTCTCCCACCTCAAAAAAAGGATTGTTATTGACCACTTTGACTTTAGTATAACCGTGTCCTACAGGTCGTTTTGAAAGTCCGAAAGTAAGTGGAAGAATATTGGTCATGGGATAGACCGTTCCATCAAGAGTAAGGCTTGTCCCAAGAAAAATAAGACCACCGCATTCAGCATAGATTGGTAAGCCTTTTTGAGCAAGAGCCTTTAATTCGCTTTTAAATTTGATGTTATCAGCAAGCTGGGCAGCATGGGTCTCAGGAAAACCACCACCCATGTAAATGGCATCGACCTCGGGAAGATGGTTCTGAGCAAGAGGGCTGATAAGTTTAAGGATCGCCCCTTTTTCTTCAAGTATCTCAAGATTGTCAGGATAATAGAACTGAAAGGCAGAATCGCGTATAATACCAATTACAGGTCTGTCATAGTTATGCAAGAGAGGAGCTTGGTAATCAACAGGAATTTGGCAAGCAGCAGAAGTTTGATCAGTACTCTCTTCTGGCAAACAGGATCGAAGGTCTAACGCATTAGAGTCGGATAGAGGGTCAGAATTATCTGTGGCAGCAGAATCATCTCTGTCTCTTTTAAATAAAAGCTGCTCTTCAGAAAATCTGAGGCACGCCTGGTACAAGGCATCAAGATCAATGCACGACCTTGCAACCTTTGCAGCAGCTTCAATTGATTGATTTGCGAGAAGGTGTTCCGCAGATGGGATAAGGCCCATGTGTCTTTCGGGGAAATCGTCGACATCCAGTTTGGGAACCGATCCAAAGACTGGTATGTTACAAAACCGTTGGATATTATCTCTTACCTTGCCTTCATGGCGTTTTCCAGCCACCTGGTTCAGAATGACACCCATTATGTGGACATGGGGATCAAAATGGATGCATCCCATTAAAAGGGCTGCCATGGTTCTGGTGCTTTTGGTACAGTCAAGAACCAGCAATACTGGAAGGTTCAACAGTTTTGCTATTTCAGCAGTGCTTGTGTGTCCATCAGTATCAATGCCGTCATAAAGGCCACGATTCCCCTCTATAAGGGCAATGTCAGCAACAGATGAATTTTTTAGAAAAGATTGTCTGACTTGGGCAGGTGTACAGAGGAAGGTGTCAAGATTATAGCAGGGCCGACCGGCTGCCTGTGCAAGCCAGCCGGCGTCAATATAATCTGGCCCTTTTTTAAAAGGAGCAATATTAATATCGAGATCTCGCCATGCAGCCGCTATACCAAGGGATATAACCGTTTTACCGGTTCCCCCTTTAAGTCCGGCAATTACAAGTCCGGCGATTATTTTATCATTACACTGCATGGAGTTTAAGGGCTTAATTAAAATTTAAGCTTCACCCTCGGAACCATGCTGTTTTCCACCACCTTTAAGTCCATACATGGTTGTACTTCCGCTTGACCAGTATTCAAGAACGCCATCTGTGACCATTTTATTGACCACTTTTTTGATATCTCTGAGTTTGTCATCAGGAAAGATATCTTGAAAATCATTAAAGTAGAATTTTGATTTGTTTTTTGATTTTTTAGTCATAAAATCAACAACAGCCTGGGTTGCGGCTTCTTTGTTGGAGAGAAGTTCACTCATGGTTATTTCCCCTTTTTATTTTTTATATAAATAGCGTAAACACTCCACATTCCTTCAGGATAGGGGGAGAGTTCACTTATTTAAAGCATAATAGCCGAAGTGCCTTTGTATCTTCTAACAGGCACTTCGGCTGATATTAATCTCAGTTCATCAGATCCATATCATGGAACAGGATTAGAATTTGAACTGAGTTGACTGACGCCATGACATATATGCCTGCTGACGGAAGTCATCAATCAAGTGGTGGGTAAACTCAAGCTCACATTTTTCAAAGAACTTTTCCCATCCGATTCTCTCTGCCCAGTCACCAAGACGCTCATATTTGTTAGCACCGTTAGCATAGGCATTAACGATTTTTGTAATAGCATCTGTCATGGATGGCCATCTTGGCATCTCATTTGGAATAAATGCAACAACAACTTTAGAGAACTTAGGATCGCTGATTCTGTTGGAAACTTTTCCACCAGCCATCAGAACAATACCGTCACCTTCTGTATCAGCAAGAGGAAGAGATGGACACATGGTGTAGCAGTTACCGCAGAACATGCAGCGCTCATTTTTGATCTCAACAGATTTTACTTCTGTTCCATTGTCAAGTTTGACTTTGGAAGGTTTGATAGCAGCTGTTGGGCATGCAGAGATAGCAAGTGGAATCTCGCATAGTTTGTCAAGGTACTCATGGTCAATCATTGGTGGTTTTCTGTGGTAGCCAAGAATAGCGATATCAGAGCAATGAACAGCACCGCACATGTTCAGGCAGCATGCCATGGAGACACGAAGCTGTGCTGGCATTCTCATTTTCTGAAAATCTTCGAACAGAACATCCATTGTGGCTTTTACAGTACCGGATGCATCTGATGCAGGGGTATGACAGTGAATCCAGCCCTGAGTATGAACGATATTGGTGATGCCAGCACCAGTTCCACCGATCGGGAACTTAAAACTTCCACCAGCAAACTTACGGCTCTTGAGATCATTCTTCAGAGGCTCTACTTTATCTTTGGAGTCAACCATGAACTCAATGTTGTTTCTGGTTGTAAAGCGAAGATGACCATCACAGTGTTTATCAGCAATGTCACAGATCTCGTTGATGTGAGTTGTGCTCATAAGACGTGCACCACCAACCCTTACTGTATAAACTTCATCACCAGACTCTCCAACATGAACCATAACGCCTGGCTCAAGAATTTCGTGGTGTGACCATTTGCCCTTATTTTTTCCAATCACTTCGGGATAAAACTCATCATATTTTCTTGGACCGATATCAGTTATTCTATCTTCCATCGGTTTGTCTGGGTTATAACCAGATGATACAAATGCCATTGTGCTTCTCCTTCCCTTATCTCAGATGGTGTTTTCTGTATTCGACAACGTCACGTTCCCAGCCACCGGTAACCTCATCCTCTTTCCAGAAGATATACGGGTTGGTTCTTGGATATGCAACATGCTGGGGCTGAGCCTCGATTCCTGTCACTTCAAGCAACTTCTGGAATCCCTGACGCATTATCAGCTCACCAAGTCTTTCGCGGTTCTTGCCCTCTTCCATCCACCAATCCCATACATTTTCAATGACTTCTGTAATGGCTTCATAGTCATTCTCAGCATTGACTTCAATAAAAGGAACAAGCAGTGAACCCATCTGGGCACCATCAACGATTGGAGCTTTAGCACCTACAAGAATGGAGCATCCTCTGTCATCACCAATTCTCAATGCTCTTGGCATGGTATTGATGCAATGCATGCAGCGGGTACAGTTGGAGTTGTCAATCTTAAGGGTTTTATTTTCAAACTTCATGCATTTTGTGGGGCACAGTTCAACAACTTCTTTTTCAATATCAAATGGACCCCAGTCTTTACCTTTATGGGCACCAGCATTGGCAGGGTATGCAGCGTCATTTTCAACATATTTATTTACTGCATCTTGATCGATCTTTATTGCATCTCTCCATGTACCTATAAAGGACATGTCAGAACGGGCAATTGAAGCTACGCATCCATTCGGACAGGCATCAAATTTAAATTTGAATTTGTAAGGGAATGCGGGACGATGCAGCTCATCCTGATAGTTGTTTGTCAGGAAGTGACACAGTGCATTTGAATCATAGCAGGCATACTGACATCTTGAAGATCCAAGACAGTCAGCAGGGGTACGCAGGTTAGAGCCTGATCCACCAAGATCCTGATTCATATTGTGTGTAAGTTCATAGAAAATTTCTTCAATCTGGGGAGTAGTTGTACCCAGAAGAATGATATCTCCTGTTGCACCGTGCATGTTTGTAATACCACTGCCTCTCATATCCCAGATTTTTGTAAGCTGTCTTAGATAGTCAGTTTTGTAGTATTTACCACAGGGCTGAGCAACACGCATTGTATGGAAATGCTCAACACCAGGGAAGAGTTTTGGCTGATCGCAGTATCTTCCGATTACACCACCGCCGTAACCAAAAACACCAACAATGCCACCATGTTTCCAGTGTGTTCTTCCATGTTTAAAAGAAAGCTCAAGAACGCCAAGAAGATCCTCTACCGCATCCTGTGGAATTTGGAACTCAACACCTGCTTCATTCTTTGCTCTGACTTCAGCCTGTTGCTTCAGATCAGAAACAAAGCTCGGCCAGGGGCCAGATTCCAATTGATCCAGTAAAGGAGTTTCATGTTTTGCCATTTACTTACCTCCGTTAAAAGTTAAATTACATTTTCTCGGTGAAATTTAGTCATGGTCGATATGTCCATGGTTAGATTTCATTCAATAGTCATGCTTCACAGTTATCTATCTTAAAGAGATGATCTTGGGTCAGACCATCATTGGTTTTTGAAGTCAATGATCGCTTCTCAAACTTTCTGCTGCTTTCCAGAATACACCTTTTTGTCAGGCTATTATAAGTGTTTCTGGAGCATATGTTTTCAATAATCACTGTTCCTATAAGATTTCTATGAAGTATTGTCAATAAAAAAGCATCTTTTCCCAATTTTATGAAACGGATGAGATGTGGTTATGAATATCTTTAAACAAAGTCTCTGAATGAGATCTAAGATTTTTCAGGATAAAAGAAGTCTCAGGGTTATCAGGATGTAATTCTTCTGTCATCACAAGAAAAATAGTGTGTAAATTATCATGGCTGAATTGCATCAGATAAGATTTGAATGCATCGCTGAAAGATGCCTTGAGCTTCTCAAAAAAAGGCTTTTCAGAGCTTTTTTTTGTTGTTGTTATCTCTTTGTTTTCAAGTGCTCTGAAGAAGCCATTTAATATAAAAGGTATGGAGTCTGCATCAACCATACAGTAGTCACCAGTTCCGTCAAGTCTGTCTATACGCATTCGTAATGTGAGCTTTAAAAAGAATAGAAGGAGTGCCTTGTAGGTATCTTCTATTCTGTAGTAGCCTGAATCGTTACAGTTTTCCTGGTTATAAGCGTTCTTTTCATTTTCTCCATAATTTTTGTCTTTTATGTGAAAGTCTTTTGAAATATCTGCACTCATGAGACTTTCATTCTTAGTTGTGCCCATCAAGGCATGGCCGTTATCATGACAAGTTTCTGGAGAGACGACAGACTCTACAATAGTATCGTAGCCTCTGGCTGTAATCAGTTTTACATCAAGCCCCTGTTCTGTAGGCTTGGTAATAAAATCACCTGCCGCATGATGCCAAGGGGAGATATGTTCAAAAGTTTTGATGTTGTAAAAATGTGTCAGGATTTCAGATGCTTTGTCATAAATTTCAAAGTAGGCAGGGTGTGAGAGGGTTGAAACACTGCCATCGCCATTCCACAGGTGAAGATTGTAGATTTCGGCCTTGTCAGGATTCTTTGTCAGATGGAACTCTTTGTATCCATCAAACCAGGTTGCAAGAAAAAAAGAGATCTGCATCCCTCTGCATGACATTGTTTTAACCCCAAAGACCCTTGGAAGATAGTGCTTGTCATCCAGTTCATTGAGGTATTTCATAATACGATATTCATTGTTAATCAGAGCAAGCCCGTAAGGGGAAATAGCGGTGTTAAGAACAAATAAAAGAGGGGAATGGCCTTTGATTGAGACCTCGACTCTTGCTGGATGGTAAAAGGCACCATGTTTCTCAAGATAGATATCAACTTGATCAAGGGCTTCAATTGGACAATCTTTGTTCAGGATGAATCGTATTCCCTCTTGTAATACATTATAATTGTTGGCCTGAATGAATTTTTGTGCCCACTCAAAGTATTCATGAATCAGTATGCCCCCAGAAGCTGTTCCCGAAATAGACAGATGCCACAGTGGTGAATCTTCTGTAAGCAGCTCGGCTAAACCTGAAATATGATATTGAAATATCGGCCTGGAGTTCATCATCTATTTTCTGTGGGGAACCAACTCTTGTTTTATCTCATCTGCCACCATGAACCCCAATGATTCAGCCTTGTCGCAATGTTGTATAGCAAGGTCATACTCCTTCTGTTGAAGGTATGCTACAGCCAGATTGTTGTGGGCAATCGGGAATTCCGGCTGAATTTTGACAGCCTGAAGATTGGCCTGAATTGCCTCATCAACAAGGCCTTTCATTAAATATGCATTTCCAAGAGTTGTGTATGCCTGAACAAATTTAGCATTGTGGACAATTGCTTTGGTAAGGTTTTTGATGGCAAGATCGAGTTTTTCAGCATCCTCTTTTTCATCTTTGCCATTAATAAGCTGAAGAAGTACAAAACCAATATTGGCATAACCTTCTGCAAAGCCTGCTCTTGCTTTTGTTGCATATTTATTGTATCTCAAGCACCCCTCAAGATCGTTTCTCTGGAGGCAGATACCTCCAAGGAGAACATATGCTTCAGCAAGTGACGGACTGCACTCAACAGCATCGTGAAGAGCATTCTCTGCTGCGTCATACTCCTGTTTTCCCATAAGGGCTACTGCAAGGTTATAGTGAGTTGTGCCACATTCGATGTTTCCTTTTAGCTGTGCACGTAATTTTTCAATATATTCATCAGAAGTTCTCGCCTTTGTTCTGTCTAATAGTATCTCTTCTGTCATTATGTACTGATCCTTAAAAACTGTCTCTGTATATATTTGGGGGGAAAAGGGATGATAATCAAATTTAAGATCATCCCGTATGGATAAGAAAATCATTCTATTTTTAACAATCTCTTATGTCAAGGCAAAAGTAAATCGTGTTAAAGCAATGTTTGGAGCTGTCAATTATATTAGATTTGGAACTATTTTACCAGAAAGGTGACATTAATCCTGGAACTAACTTTAGCATTGTTATCAATAAGCTCAGCAGAGACCCTGTGATAACCCCTCTGGATTTTCCATTTAAGGGTATTCTTGGATTTTTTACTTCTAAATTGTGTGTATCCTTGCTCTGAAAGGTTAGATGTTGAGTTTGCCAACATTGGGTTCTTTAACACTTCTCTGTTCGGATGTTTCAAACTTTTTTTATTTAATCTTTTCAACTCGTCTCCGGTTGATTTTTTCAACTCTTTTCTGTCAAAAACCTCTTCTTCGTTGACCATCCATTTTACCTTCTTGCCAGGAGGGACGCCTGTCACTACAAACTCCATATACTCAAGCTCATCTGGAATCCTTGGATCCATTGCAACCTCAAGACCATTGACAGGATTTATGAAACCAAATATCTGTGGATATTTTTCACGCTCTTGATTTGCGTAACATTGCTTTTTGTAGGGACTTTTCCTCTCTGAAACTATCCTGCTGCTTTCCAGAGAAGAGTCGCCTGACTCATGCTCGTTAATGGCACTATCCATCTCACTGCCAGGAATAAACCACTCTGTTTTTTTCACACATTGTCCCTTGTCTGTATGGGAGATGCATATCTCCTTCTGGACTAACTCGGGACTCATATGTATTGATCGGTTCCCATCAACGCCGTAATAAGTCACTTTCTTATTGTTGAGTTCTGCAAAAATGCTTCTAAGTACAAATATTGGCCCCCTTGAACCTGTCAGTTCAACAGTTGAAGATCCATTAAGATTACCCATCCAGACTCCAGCGGTATAGCGGCTGTTATATCCCATTGCCCAGGCATCTCTGTAGTCGCTGGATGTGCCGGTTTTAACTGCGGTCTGAATTGGGAAATTAAGAAGGTCGCCACCTCCGAACTCAAGTTGTCTGGCTCCTGGATCAGAAAGAATATTGCCAATAATAGATGTCACCTCTTTTGAAAAGACACTGTTTGCATATAAGTTGCTGGAAGATGTGTTTTTTTGAGTGGCCATCTCTGGATATAATGGTTCTTTTTCTGAATATGAATTGACAGGAGTGATACTTGGGTATGATTTGTATGGCCTGCTCTCTTTTTTTTCTTTAAAATCATAAAAAGGTGAGAGGGTAATAAATCTGCCCGAATTTGCAAGTACACTATATGCTTGTACCATATCGTAGAGAGATACCTCTCCATTGCCAAGAGCAAGTCCATCTCCATAAAAATCGGGATGACGGCTAAGCGTTGTGATACCAAGTAATTTCAGTTTTTCAAGATATGCCTCAACTCCTGTGAACCGAATTGTTTTTATAGCCGGAATGTTAAGAGAGTTGCCAAGAGCATTTCTAAGGGTAATGGGTCCGTAATGGATATGACTGTAGTTGTGATATGTGTGAACGCCAACCCCTACTGGCTCCTGCAGTGGAGAGTCATCAATCATGGTTGCAGCACTCCAACCTTTTTCCAGTGCAAGAGCATATAAAAATGGCTTCATTGCAGAGCCTGGCTGACGAAGGGCATTGACTGCATCAATATATTGAGTTCCGGATCGAGTATTTTTAGTCTTGAATTGAAAAGTCTGATTATCGAAGGTGGAGGTGCTATTTTTTTCCGCGTAATGTCCAAAATTTGCTCTAAGTTCAGATGTAGAGGTAGATGCTACAGCCCAGGCAAGTATCTCTCCTGTACCATGATCGGTAATCAGCATTGCTCCGTTTGTCACATTGTGACTTCTCAAACTCTTCAAGGTAGTTGTGAGGATGCTTTGAGCTTTATTTTGTAATATTCCGTCAAGAGTGGTTATGATATCAGTTTTTCCACGGAAATGGGGTGACTCTATATTGTTGTAAACATGTCGGATAAAGTGGGGAGCCTCCACATAAAGTGCGGATCGTTTTAAACTGAAAGGTAGATCTCTTATCTGATTCCAGAAAGTCTCAGTCAAAAGATCTGCTGATATTGCCCGTTGTGCAAGTCTGTCAAGTGGATGGTCTATTTTGCCAGGATGTTTGTAGAGATCATAGGCAGAGGGTGCCCGAACCAGTGTTGCGATTGCAAGAATCTCTTTTAAACTCAATGTTTCAATGCTGCGGTCAAAATAGAAGCTGGCAGCCTGGACAACGCCGCGTCTGTTGGATGCATATGGCACCTGATTGAGGTAAAATTCCAGAATATCAGATTTTGAGTTGCTTTTTTCAAGTTTACGGGCTTCAAATCCCTCCAGCCACCTTGACCAGATTGTTCTTTTTCTTGGGTGTATCATGCGTACAACCTGTTCTGTTATGGTGCTTGCACCTCTAACCGCTCTTCCTGCGATGATATTCTGTATAAGTGCATGTATTCTTGCTGGCCAATCGATTCCAGAGTGGTTATAAAAGTTGCGATCTTCAGAGAGGATAAATATTTTTTGAATCAACTCGGGTATCTCATGAAGATGAATAATATTGCTCTGATTCCATTTGGTGACATAGGTAGTATTCAGAGGCACTCTATTTCTGTCAAGAAGCAAAGGATGGGCAGTGTTTTCTTGTCTAATAACTTGATGACTCAGAGATGATGGCACAGGCAGCATATCTATGTATGTTGCAAACCATAAACTAAGAATGGATATAGGGGTTAATATAACTGGAATTATTAGTTTGTATCTGTTCACTTATTTCAATCCAGATGTTTATTAGGCGGTTAAGAGTATTCGTCTAAAAAGAGTTTAACATGATGCCAAAATTCAGTATCTGTTCTCCTTTTATGTGAAAGTCTCTTTAAATAGCCGTGATTATATGACTTTCATTCTTCGTTGTGGCCGAGAGCCAATACCCCGCTCCGGCCGTGACGGTTATATTGAATATTACATTGTTGTTAGGACTCAGTCTGTTTTGTCTGGTTTTTTGCTTTTATCTGTTGTATTGATAATCACTAATGTAATCAGAGAGCGGTCGTTTTGCAAGAAAATTATCCTGCCCTATTTTTGCGATACCCTGATTATTTTGTTGCTGTCTTAATTAAGGATGGGCAGTATAAAAAGAACAAAAGCCAAAATATAAAGGGAGTGGAACATGGCTGATATAATTGACCCAACATCTTTCAAGGATCTGGCCGACCTGAATCCTGAAGATGTTTGCACACGTGCATTGTGCGGATATGAAGATGTGAACAGATGCTATACTGTAACTGTATGGGGTGACAAATATGCTGTCTATCCCTATGAGGCAAAGATTGAGCGTATCGGTAATGGTTCTGATGCGCCTCATGAGTATTTATATGTGTTTATTATAAATTACCTGCTGCAGGCTAAGAAGAGCGACCTTTTCAATGAGTGGATCTCGGAAAAAGATATCCCGGGCGGATCTACATTTTTTCGCGGCCCTCATGAAGTTCCTGTAAGTCTTATATCCAGACGATACAGCGGCAATATCTCAGAATTCAAAAGGATATGCGAAAAGCTTAACGGTATCTCTCTTAACATGGCAGATGCGGCATATGCTTTTAAGATAACACCCCGCATTCAGGTTGCGGTTCTCTTCTGGGATGGTGATGATGAATTCCCTCCAGAATCAAAAATACTATATGATAGATCCATTGTTGGACAACTTGCTCTGGATATAGTATTTGCACTTTCAGTCGGTATCTGCACAAGAATAGGAAAAGGCATGGTATCATGAAAAGGCAATTTAGATCTTCTTGGTTTTGGAAGTAGCTGGTTTTCATATTTTGGTGATTGGGTTTCATGTTTTGGCGATGGCCTGAATCCGTCTATTCTTGCTATGGCAGTTTGACCGTTTAAATCAAAAAGAGTTGGAAATGAGATATCTACTTTTTAGTGACATCCATTGCGATAGGGCATCTTGTAAATCAATCATCAGAAAAGCAGAAAATGCTGATATTGCAATTGGTGCGGGAGACTACGCTCTGTTCAGAAAAGATCTGAAGATGAGCATAGATCTTCTATCTGAAATAGAAATTCCCACTGTTCTGGTTCCCGGAAACCATGAAACTTTAAGTGAGCTGACGTATGCCTGCAATGGTTTGGATAACTTTCATGTGTTGCATGGTAATTCCGTGGAGATCAATGGTGTGATATTTATGGGCATTGGCTATGCCATACCAATAACTCCCTTTGTGCCATGGTCTGTTGATCTTTCTGAAGAAGATGCCAGAAAATTTTTATCAAAGCCTGTTTTATCAAAACCTGATAGAGGCTTTGTTTTTATAGCACATTCACCTCCTTTTGGTTGCCTGGATAGAATTCACGGAAATCAAAATATTGGCAGTAAAACAATAAGAGCCTTTATTGAAAAATCTAACCCCTCTTTTGTTGTGTGCGGCCATATTCATGAGATGTGGAACCGGAAAAGCCATATTAAGAGTATTCCGGTAATAAACTGTGGTCCTCAAGGGTATGAATTTAAAAACGTTATTAATTGCAACTAAATTGCTTGTATTCTTTTACCATGAAAATACACTCTGATTTTCATGATTGGGGGGGTACCGGAATCCGGTCATGATCGTTTATTCCTTTTCCCAGGAATTGCAATCAATCTACAATTGCAGCGAATCTGCCTATGTTCAGGCTTATTGATTTAAATTTAATGATAATTGCAGCGAAGATACTTATCTTCTTGCATAATATATAAAAGAGAGTATAGTACCTGCTACTAACTTGTATTAAGTAGTAAGCAAATTCCATTCAGATTTTCCTCGTTAACCTCGTTGTTTTTCTTACATCGTCTGTTTCCGTTGAAGTGTATGCTGATTACTTAAACTTGAGCAACAGCATGAAACTTTATTCAGGGAACTTATATTACACTTATATGATTCCATTTTATCATAGTGCCTTTTTCAAGCCTCATCAGTTCGGTTCTGAAAGTCAACTTCCATCAGGGTCACTTTACAAGGCTATCAAATATAAGGTAGTCAAAACAAAATGATTCGGTTCTTTCCAGAGTGCATGCCGATACCGGAGATGTTTGTCATGAGTAACCTGTCAAGTTGTATAATCATAATTAAACGAACAATGATTGTGTATCAATTACCCCCAAGCGTGAAAACCATGATCTGTTTTCACGGTAAAATATTAAAAGGTCTGTTGCTACAAAAAAAATAAAGCCTTGTAATTCCATACGTTTGGAAAGGCTTTTGTGCAAACAAAAAAAGAATTACCAGCGGATCATGACGGATCTGCAGATCTGGAAGATATGAAAATATCATGACAGATCACCATGAAATAGATAGGAGTATTAATGAGTTTTAAAGATTTTCAGCTACACCCCAAGATAAATGCAGGTATTGATGCCTGTGCCTATACAGAACCCACCCCGATCCAGAAAGAGGCTATCCCACCGATCCTTGCCGGTCGTGACATTATTGGTCTTGCACAGACAGGTACAGGTAAGACAGCGGCTTTTGTTCTCCCCCTTCTGCAGAGACTGCTTAACGGCCCACGTAAAAAAATCAGAGCTCTTATCGTAGCTCCGACAAGAGAGCTTGCCGAGCAGATCCATGACAATATTGAAAAAATGGCACAGAAGACTGCCCTGAAGAGTGCTGTCATCTATGGCGGTGTTGGTAAACATCCACAGATCAGCAGAATCCGTTCCGGCGTAGAGATTGTAGTTGCCTGCCCCGGTCGTCTGCTTGATCTTTTTAACGAAAAGGTTATTAATCTAAGTTCGGTTGAGGTGCTGATTCTTGATGAGGCAGACCACATGTTTGATAAGGGGTTTCTTCCTGACATCAGAAGGATCATCAGGCAGTTGCCCAGAGATCGTCAATCACTTGTTTTTTCTGCAACCATGCCAAAAGAGATCCGAACTCTGGCAGAAGAGGTACTGCGAAATCCTGTAACTGTTCAGATCAACCATACCTTGCCAGCCCCTACAATTTCTCATGCTCTGTTTCAGGTTGCAAAAGAACAGAAGACATCTCTACTAAAGAGCATAATAAAGGAGCGGGAGATGACATCAACTCTTGTTTTTACCCGCACCAAGCACAGGGCAAAGAGCCTTGCCCTGCATCTGCAGAAGGCCGGATATAGTGCGGCTTCGCTTCAGGGTAATCTTTCCCAGCAGAAGCGTCAGCAGGCACTTGATGGATTTCGAGATGGCACCTTCAAGATCCTTGTTGCCACAGACATTGCAGCCCGCGGCATTGATGTTCTTGGCATTTCTCATGTCATAAATTATGATGTACCTGACACGGCTGAAACCTATACCCACCGTACCGGTCGTACAGGCAGAGCAACAAGAAGTGGTCAGGCACTGAGTTTTGCAAGCCAGGAAGATAGCAAGATGATATCTCTTATTGAGCACAATCTTGGAAAAAAAATGCTCAGAGAGGTACCACCAGTTTTTGCCTATGAAAAAAAAGAGGATGTTTGTAAAGAAAAAGAGACAGCTTTTTCACATCAGATACCTCAAAGAAGGAGGCCTATTGCCTCACAACAGAGTCCTAAAAAAAGGTTGGTTGCAGATAGTAATACCAGGAAACGTAGTGCTATAGTACGATCCTTATCTTCAGGGAAAAAAATAGACTCTGTTCAACGATAATCTGTTTTGTCTGGGTATCCAGACTTCCAGACGAGGCATTGAGTAATGCATCGTCTCTATAAAAAAGTGGCTTCAAAAGGAGCCGATTTGCAAAGGAGTAATACAAGATGGCTGAAGGTACAGTAAAGTGGTTTAATGATTCAAAAGGTTTTGGTTTTATTGAGCAGGATGGTGGAAAGGATGTGTTTGTACACCATTCAGCAATCCAGTCCCAGGGATTCAAATCTCTTGCAGAAGGTGCAAGGGTTACTTTCAATATTGTTCAGGGCCCCAAAGGACCTGCAGCAGCAGATGTTGTACAGCACTAAGATCTGATAGCTAAGTATCTGAACTAAAGTTTTTGGTTAAAATTTTGAATATCGCCTTAAAATTTACCAAATTCATTGGTGAATAGAGGAAAAAAAATTATGTCCAAGCACTTAAAACTATGATCTGGTAGCTAAACTATTAAAGACCCTGTATTCTCTTCTGCAGGGTCTTTTTTTTATTGATTACAAAAACCATCAAGTTTCTATTTGGATCAGATCCCTTACAGGCTGATGCGGGAAACCTTTGAGAGGACCTATTTCATGCTTATCTCTTGTAAAGGTGGGCTCACTTTGCATATAGGAATAGACAAGTTTTGCTGTCTGACCAAGAGAAGCCATATGAGTGCGCTCATAACCATGAGATCCATCAATGCCAAAACCGACTAATGCTGTCCTTGTGTCACTTCCTGATTCAATGGCTGATGCAGAATCAGATCTGTAAAATTTAAACACATCCTTTTTAAAGCTGATCTCGTTTTCTCGGCAAAGCTGGACAAGTTTTTTATTAAGATGGTAGTCAAATGGGCCAGCCTGATCCATCATTGCAATAGTTACATCATGTTCTGATGAGTTCTGATGTTCTGAGACCATGGCACAATCAATAACGATCATCTCATTGATATCACTGTAAAGAACCTCGGTTGCACCAACCCCGACCTCTTCAAAAATGGTAAAGAGAAGATGGCAATCAACTGGTATGGCAATTTTATTGTCAGTTATATATTTGGCAACAGACAAAAGAATGGCTGCTCCTGCTTTGTTGTCAAGATGGCGTGAGTTGATATAACCGTTTGGAACAATTTCTGGATTGGCATCAAACGAGATAAAATCCCCTATGTCAAACCCCTTTGCAATCAGGTCATCTTTTGAAGTGCAGTCTGAGTCAACCCGCACCTCAACATGATCCCAGTCAACAGGCTGAGTGTCAACCTCCTGACCAAATACATGCCCGGATGCCTTCAGTGGCATTACTGTCCCTCTGTACTGACTCTCTGAAGTGTAAACAGTAACCCTTGCCCCTTCCGCAAATCTGCTTGACCATGTTCCCACAGGAGATAGTGCCAGTCTGCCGTTGGATTTAAGGCGGGTCACCATCCCGCCCAGTGTGTCAAGATGAACGCATATTGCACGGTCATGCAGGCTTTGTGTCCCTGGAATAGTGGCCCTGATGGCACCTCTTCTGGTAACTTCATGGTGTATGCCCATTTTTTCAAGTTCCGCACAGACATAGTGAACAATCTGGTCAGTATAACCGGAAGGACTTGGAATGTTAAGCATTGATAGTAGTTGAGAGGATAGATACTGCTCATCAAGTTTAAACATGATATGACTCCATTGTTGATTTGTTTTTAATGACGGCAATTAAAAAGCTGCCAATCTGTCTGCTTCAAATTATAATCCGACACTGCATGTAGTGGTTTATGTGAAAGTCTCTTTAATATAAATGTGGTTATGTGACTTTCATTCTTCGTTGTGGCCGAGAGCCAATATCCCGCTCCGGCCGTGCCGGTTATTCGGAGAATTTATGAGTTAAAAGTATTGGATCAAACGTAAGTTCTGCAGGAGGCTTGATTATGATACAGAAGCAATTGTTTCAGGAAAAAGGAAATCAATAAATTTCTCCGCAGTGGGCTGAGGTTCGTGGTTGGCAAGGCCGGGTCGCTCGTTAGCCTCAATAACTGCATACTCATCTCCCTCAACATCCTTGACCATAAGATCAAGGCCGGTTACAGGAATATCAAGAGCTGATGCAGCCTTGACGGCAACTGACTTCAAATGTTCAGACAATCTTTCAGTAACGTCGTGTATGGTTCCACCTGTGTGCAGATTGGCTGTCTTTCTTACGGTCAGGATCTCTTTGTTGGGAAGTGTATCCTCATATTCATACCCCTTTGTCCTTATGCACCGCAAAGTTTCATCGTCTATCGGTATGCTACTCTCTCCATCTGTTGCTGCCACTCTTCTTCGATTATATTTTTCAATAAGCTCGATAACTGTGTGCTGCCCCGTTCCTGTTATGGATGGAGGTCTGCGGACAGCTCCTGCCACAACCTCCTTGTTTATAACTATTATCCTTAGATCCTCTCCTTGAATATACTCTTCAATGGCAACGTTGTCACAAAACTTTTTTGCATTCAACAGAGCATTTTTGAGCTCATCTTCACTTGAAATATCAACACTTATCCCATCTCCTTGCTCACCTTGAACAGGTTTTACCACAACCCTTTTCATCTTTTTCATGAAATCAACAGACTCTTGATGGTCACGGTGTATGATCTGACGAGGAACCGAGATGCCCGCATTTTTTAAAATATTGCTGGTCAGGCGTTTGTTGTCACATTTTGTCATGGCAACTGCTGTAGTCATTTCAGAAAGGGATTCCCTGCATGAGATTGATTTGCATCCAAGAGTAAGCTTGAAAAGGCCAGCCTCTTGATCCATTATATCAATACAGATTCCCCGTCTTCTTGCTTCATCCACAATAATTCTGGCATATGGATTGAGCTTGTGATTTGACTGAGGTGTGGCTGCCACATAGAGATGTTCATTGATGGGGTTTTTCCGTTTGACGCAAAAAGCTGGAATCCTTTGAAATCCAAGTTTTTCATAAAGGTTTATGGCACTTTGGTTGTCATGCATGACTGATATATCAACAAAAGCTCGGCCTTTTGTGAAATAGTGCTCCAGAAGGTGACGAACCAGAGCCATCCCGACACCAGGCAGATCATTTTGTGGATCAACAGCAAGTGACCAGAGGCTTGCTCCGTTTTCAGGATCGTCAAATGATCGAACATGATCCACACCAGTTACAGTGCCTATAATCCGTTTGTCAGAAAGGTTCTTTGCCACAAGATATGTTCTCTCCTTTCCTGCACGATTGTTCAAAATAAAATCAGGGGCAGCCCCTTTCATATGACAGGCAGAGTAGATTCTGTTTGTCTCTTTTGCCTCTTCAATTGTTGACAGACGGCACACTGAAAAAGGCTCGGAATCCATTTTTGTGGGTCGGTAGTCATGAGACCACATCCTGAAAGTATGCGAAGGATCAAGAAAAAGCTTATCAGGAGCCAGAGCCACCACAACATGAGGGTCAATTATATACATGGCAATGTCCCTGCTGTCATAACCGTGAGAGCACATTGCATCTGCGATCTGGCGGTTTGATTTAAATGTGTGGGCAAATACAAGCCTGCCCCAGCCCATCTCCACCCAGGTGTTGGGTTTCATGTTTCTGGTTTCAGGTGTATCCATGCGTTCCCAGTTTCTCAATGACTGACCATGGTTTCTCAAGGAGTGACCATACTTTTTTCCAATTCGGTATTTTGATCGGTTCATAGCGATTATAGTCTCCTTTATAGATCGTTTGTCTGCAACCAGTACTCCAGCAGAGCTGTTTGCCACAGTTTTGAACCTTTCAGAGGGGTTATGTGATCTTGAGGTGCGTCCAGCAGCATGTCAACATAGCTGTTCTGGATGATGCCTCGTTGTCTTGCCTTTTCTGACGAGAGAATCTCTCTTACAAAGTCGAGATATTCCCCCTGGATATATTTAAGGGCAGGAACAGGAAAATATCCTTTGGGACGGTCAATGACCTCATTTGGAATAATATCTCTTGCAGCCTCTTTGAGGATATGTTTGCCTCCGTGGCAAACTTTATGTTCCGGTGGAATTTTTGCTGAGAGCTCCACAAATTCATGATCCAGAAAAGGGACTCTTGCCTCAAGGCTCCAGGCCATGGTCATGTTATCAACTCTTTTTACCGGATCATCCACAAGCATGACCGTTGTATCCATCCTCAGAGTTTTGTCTATTGCAGAAGCAACACCAGGCTGTTCAAAATGGTCTCTTATAAAATCTGTACTGAAATCCTCTTTTTGATATTTTTTCAATAAAATCTCCAAAAGCTCTTCATGGCTTCTATCTGCAAAAACATCTCTGTAATCCTTGACAGGATCACGACTTTCAAGCATGGGCGGATACCAGTGATAACCTGCGAAAATCTCATCAGCACCCTGACCGCTTTGAACCACTTTTACATGCTTTGCAACCTCCTTGCTCAGAAGAAAAAAGCCTATGCAGTCATGGCTTACCATTGGTTCACTCATAGCTCTTATACAATGCTCCATATTGGGCAGAACCTGCTTTGAATCAACCTTTATCTTGCGATGGTCTGTTCCAAAATGGCTGGCAATAATGTCTGAGTAGTGAAATTCATCCCCTTTTTCATCCCCGACACTCTCAAATCCAATGGAAAATGTTTTCAGATCCTTTTGTCCCGAATTTGCAAGAAGTGCTGTTACCAGACTTGAATCAAGCCCTCCGGAAAGCAGCACTCCTACAGGCACATCAGCAAGAAGGCGACGCTCTACTGCCTGGGTAAAGCCTTGAATGGCAAGCTGTTTCCAGTCATCAAAAGTGTATTTCTCCTCTTCGGCATCTCGTTGGAATGAAAGGTTCCAGTATGGAATCTGTTTTATATTACCATCCATGTCTATTTTCATGCAGAAGGCAGGAGGCAGTTTTTTAATATCTTTAATCATGGTATGGGGAGCAGGTACCACTGAATGGAATGTAAAATAATAGTGAATGGCTTCAGGAGACAGGGTACGCTCTATTTTTCCGGTAGCCAGAATGGCAGGTAAAAATGACGCAAAGAGTATTGACTCGGATGTTTTTGCATAATAAAGAGGTTTTATTCCGAGTCTGTCCCTTGCGATAAACACAGATCCATCTTTTTTATCATAAACAGCAAAGGCAAACATGCCGTTAAATTTTTCTACACACTTCTCACCCCAGGCGTGATATGCTTTTAAAATTACTTCTGTATCTCCAGTAGATACAAAGGTGTATCCCTTTGTTTGAAGAACTTTTCTCAGTTCTTTGTAGTTATAGATTGCACCGTTAAAAACAATAGTCAGTCCAAGCTCTCTATCTTCCATTGGTTGGCTTGACTTGTCACTTAAATCAATTATTTTCAGCCTTCTGTGTCCAAATACAATAGAGTCTTCCTGGTAGAAACCTCCACTGTCAGGGCCTCTTTTCTCCATTTTGTTTGTCATTGTAAGAACTGACTTTTGGGAAACAGGGTGATTGTCAATGAAAATTTCTCCGCATATACCACACATAATAAATACCTACTTTTTATTGTAAAATTTTGGTTTAAATGTTGCTCTTATCTCCTAACCAATTAAAATAATATCGTTTTTGATATTTGATGTCAAGGTGTCATTTATTATTATTTTGCTTTTGTTTTATTTTTAACAGTGGTATGCTCAACAATAAGGGGAGGTGTTTCACATAAATAAACAACCGTATGGAGGATATAATGAGAGTTCTTCCAACACTGCATCAATGGCTTGAACACAACTTGAGTACACTTGATGCCATTATTTTTGACATTGATGGAGTATTGCAGGTTAAGGGATCTGCAGCCAGAGGAAGCAGACGACTTATCGAAATGCTCAGAAGAAAAAATTTCCCCTTTTACCTTCTAACTAATGACGGTGATCACTCAACCGAAGAGAAAGCCGATGTATTGAACAACTCCGGGCTTTGTGTGAGTCCGGACGAAATAGTCTCCTGTGCGGACGGTCTGGCAGGTCTTTTTGGTAGTTTGGAACAGCAATATCCGGATGGCAGCAGCGAAAAAAAAGATGCTTCTGATAACGGCCATGCCCTGATGGGCACAACTAACAATGAAAGTCCTATCGTTACGGACACTTCAAGAGACTTTCACATAAACAGATACTCAAAGCAATTTTTGCATAAACTATCCGATACTCCATTTTTTATCATGGGCTGCCTTGGTACCCCCTGTTTTGCACAAAAAGCAGGATTGAAGACAACAAGGAATCTTCAGAAAATAGATATATGTCAGGGCATCATTGTAGGAGAGAGAAATTACGACTGGGAAAAGACAATTAACGCGGCTGTAAATTTTTTTATAAGATACCCCGAAGCCCCCCTTATAGTCCCCAATCCTGATGAATATTATCCAGGGCAGAACGGTCAGTTATGTATTGGTGCCGGAGGTGTTGCCGGATTCATGGTACAAATACTCAAATCATATGGCATCACCATAGAGCCTCTCTATCTTGGCAAACCCTTCTCTCCCATATTTAAGAAGACCCATGAGTTGCTTGAAAAAAAATACGGAAAAACGATCCCTCTTGATCGCATTCTCATGGTCGGAGACTATATCAATTCCGATATTAAAGGGGCCAAAGATTTCGGTTGCCGTTCAGCCATAGTTCTTACTGGCGTGACAACCATAGAGATGCTTCAAAAATCCGAGATTATTCCAGATATGGTGTTTGAAATATTAGGATAACATGACCAATAAAACCAGCAAATATATCGGCAAATATAGAATTGACAGGCTTCTTGGCAGTGGCACCATGGGCAGAATTTATCGTGTCACCATCCCGATACTTGAAAAGACCGCAGTTTTAAAATTGTTCAACCCCAGCCGTGCCTTGATTGAAAAGGTCGGCTTAACATGGCTTAAAGAGCGGTTTATTCATGAGGCGGTGGCGATAGCAAATATCCGTCATCCCAATGTAGTAGGTATCTGGAGTTTTGAGAAAACAGACCATGAACTGTTTTACCTGATGGAATATTATGGCCGAAATTTAGGAGAGCTCATTGGAGAGTCCTATTGGGCAGACAGGCCGTCCAGAAAGGTGTCAGTTGAAAAGACATGCCATTACCTGACCCAGATTCTTGAAGGGCTTTGCTGCCTGCATGAGACAGATATCATTCACCGTGATATAAAACCTTTTAATGTCATGCTTGCAGATACAGGAACGGTCAAGATTGTTGATTTCGGTCTTTCGAAGCGCAGGGGTATTGTGCGACAATTATCTTGGCCGGTGACGACAATTATCTTGTCCGGTTGAAAGTGTGGTAAATCGACTGACATTTATAACTCTTTTGATGGAGACATAAATGCCAGGAACCCCGATCAACGATA
>JADGBC010000150.1 GCA_015231705.1 Desulfamplus sp.
GTTTTAATGCTTTAAATCTGATGCGAAATGGAAAGTTGATCGAGGTTAAAATGAGAGCCTCACCTATCTGATAATATTAAGAATATTTCAAATGTCTATTTTTTTAAATCGCTGCTGAAACCCTGTTTAAATCTTTGTCTCCAACATATTTTGCCCATGTAACAAAATCCGCCTCTTCATCAAGCTGCTTAAAAAAATGGATGCCATATCCTCCCCTGTCAAACACCAGCACAGGTCTATCTATGCCATACTCCTGCAATTTCTTTACACTTCTTGAAATAATCGGTCTGAAATCTATCTCATTGGATTCAGTAATAAAAAACAACGGGCGTCCCTGAAGATCTGTAATTGCATAAAGCTCGTTACCTTTCATTGCCATTCTCCTCACGGTATAGTAACCCTTGGCAATAACTTTAAGACCGTAATAAGGTAAAAAATGGCCATCTATGAAAAAAACTTCCCGATCAATAAAATCCTGTTCAAGCAGAACCCTGGCAAAATTATCAATCAACGTATCGCTCTTATAAAGCTCGGCCATTTCCGAAAGCTGCTTTCTTATTGTTGTTTTATCCGGAGATCTATTTTGGCCGATAAGCACACCCATGTCACTGGCATTGACCAGTTTAAGCCCTTCTATTGAAGGAACTCCAAGGTTGATACCATGAAAAATAGTACTCAAAATAGCCTGATTTTGATAAACATTGTCAGGATTGACAGGATAGACCGACGTAATCTCATCAAATCCTGTTTCATTTAAAAAATAGTGGTGCATCAATTGACCTGCAAAATTGAAATGCTCACCAATGGATAAGCGTTCAACAAGACTCTTCCGAGAATGACCTGAAACTTCAACTGACCCTTCGGTTGAGCACTCTTCACTTGCCTCTTTTATCTCCTGATCCCAGATAAAATCAAGTTCAAGCTGATTCTTCTCATAATTGCGTTTGTCCAAAGCATCTGCACAATGTGCATCCATCAACAGCTCAGCTTTACTCTTTCTCAGATTCAACCTGTTCAGCTCTTCCTTTTCAAATCGTATTCTGGCAACTGCATTGCGTGAGACTTCTATTGACAGCTCCTTTGATGCCATATCTGCAATTGTCTGATCTGTACAATCAGGATATTTTCTTAGCAATTTCTTGATGTGAGAACGCACAGTACCAATATATTTGAAAGGACCATTCGGTCCACGGTTATCTTCAAAAACCGCTTCAATACCAAGAAGACGTTTCACCCGTAATATCTTGAAGACCGTGTTACGGTGAAATTCACAAATCATTCCGGCTTGATGCTGATTGCAATGGCCTTGCTCAACAAGATCAATCACTGCCATTTTCCGCTCATTGATCTTTTCAACATCAAAATACGCAACAGGAACATAGTCCACAAATACTTTCCGGAAGGTTCTGCCTCTACCGTCAGTCTCTGTATATATCCTTAATTTGCCAATTCTTTTTATGTACTTTGCTATCATGGGTCTCATTATAATAGCAAAGTTTTAAAAATCAATACCTATTTTAAATATTTTTAGTAAGTAAAATCAAATAGTTAATTTTTCAAATTTCCCAAATGCACACGAAATTTTGAGAAGCACTTCTCATGCAATTTCAATACCTTAAATTTCATCTGCCGAACTCTGATCCTACTACTTTTTATGTGAAAGTCTCTTTAAATAGCCGTTATTATATAACTTTCATTTTTCGTTGTGGCCGAGAGCCAATACCTCGCTCCGGCCGTGCCGGTTATTTATTTTTCGGTTAAAACAGCAGTACCGTCTGTTGCTAAGATAAGTTGATTCAAGGTTGTCAATAATGAAAAAAAAAAATTTAATCAAGAACAAAAATAAATCTCTATAAAGCAGGGATTGCTTCAAGTTAAAACTGCCAAGTTAGGTATTTAAATTGAAGCAAAGCTGATTATATTCTTATTGCCTTAGCTGTGAATATAAAAATACTTTCAGTTTTTCAGGAATGACCGCAAGATCGAGATCCTTTTTGATTCTATCGAGAACCTCGCTGGATGTCCTTAAACCTGTTGAATCGGTAAATAGGTGGCAAAACATCTCTCCCCAGCTGTTTCTGTAAATCGCACTCCATTCAGTGATCGTTTTTGAATCTCTGGGGGCAGTGAAATTAAGGGAGATAAACATTGCATGAATCGTACTTTTTGAGCACAGATCATCATTTGACACCTCTTTTTTTATCTCATTGGCAAAGAAATCATGCATTGCTTTAAAAAGAATTTTAATATCATTGGATTTGACAAAAGTGGGGTTTGGGAGCAATTTAATATAATTATCTTGAACATAAAGTTTGTTATGAATAAGCCATGCCCCTACATCTTCAATGCTGACTGCTTTTTTCAACAGCTCATTTTTTTCTACCCCTCTTTTTTTGTCACGCCACTTGTGCATAAGAAGCCAATTATGATTGCTTTTGGGGTCATCTTTGAACTCCAGGCTCAATCCACTTGAGAGGCCGGTTTTTGATATAAGCAGAATACTCTCTACCTTTGCCTTCTGATCCATACTGAACTGAACAATCATTTTACGCCCAAGAACAGTTCTGTCCCGAGGTGTTAAAAAAGACTCTTTTTCAAATGACGGGCTTGATGATACCCAGACTCTTCTGCATTGCTTATATGTTTGAACCATATATTGTTTGATCTTGACACTCTCACTGAAAATTTTTTCATAAGGCCAGTTATTGAAGTCTCCGGCTATAAAAACATCTTCCTGTTTCCATCCCCACTCATCCATACATTTCTTTATTAAAATCTCTTTTAGTCCAAAAGCACTTTTTTTCAGCTCTTTTTCATCTGTAATATTAACCTTGGAAAAAAAACAGGATTGGACAAATTTTGCAAATGGGTGTTTTTTACTGATTTTTTTGTAGTATATAACAAGACTGCTCAGTAAAATATAATAAGGATCTGCTTTTGTCAGATTAAATGCCATTCCTGGAGTCATCCACTCATTTTTGAATTCATTGCATAAAAGACGTCTATTACTCTCTTTTTCATAAATATATTTTTCAATAAGCCCCATTTTTAACACAGATTTAAAAGGGCTTTTCAGGTATTTAAACATTTGCCAGACTGAAGCACCAAAATATTCGCCCGCAGGAATGTCATGGATATCTCCAAAATCAATAAATCTGCCCTTAATAGGATTAGGACATACACGGATAAACAGATCATGGTAATAGTTCTTGCACACATCTACCGGAAGGGTAGCCCAGAAAGGAAGTTTTCCGGCAATATGAATCATAGTTCTGTAAAACTCCTCCTTCAGAAGCCTTCCCTGGGCAGAGCCGGAGCTTTCGCTATCTGAATTGCCAAAATCTGATTTTCTTGCCTTTTCAATATCTACAATGAAAAAATGGATCTCTGTTTTGAACTCATTTTGAGCCCAAACTTCTATAGCATTAAGTTTTTTACGAAATATATTGAGCTTGTCAGCATCAAAAAGATCTTCCCTGATGCATACCCAGTAGTCAATGTCAGATCCCATGGTATGGGCAATTGAACCGATACTGCCAATTGTAAAAAGAGCCTCAATATAGCAAAATGGCCTCTCAATGAATATCATTCCATCTTTATGCAGGTATCTTTTATCAAAATATTTTCTGCAAATTTTTTCTGTTTCGCTGTTTGGAAGATAACCTGCAATGCCATGGGGTATATCATAGTTCTGGATCCCGGCAGGTTTTCCATCAAGTCTCACTGTACCATCAAGTTCAACTAATTTTGCAAGGGCAGAGCTCCTTGATGATGGTGTATACAGATCTATATTTTCATGGAGCAAAAGCGGAATAAGCTCAAAAAGATCAGCTTGTTCAGGTTGAAACAGATCAAAGGCTCTTATGATTGCATATCTGTTTTTGATCACAAACATATTTTTACCTTGCTGAATAAGCTCGGTAAAAACAAGCATCCTTATTTCATTCATAAGTGATTGATCTTGTGAAATTACAAGAAGCTCTTTATCTATGTCAGTATGGGCTATCTCTATAATTCTGGAATATAGATCGGTCTGTTCCGTCTCTGCTCTTGAGAGTGTATGGGCAGAAAACCTGCACGATTTTCCTGTAACGCCGGAAAAATCGGTCTTTTCAAGTTTTGTATCAGCAAAAGAGACCATTGTAATCTGAGAGCTTACAAAAGTGGCTCCGGAGAGATCAGTTTCTGAAAAAGATGTTCTGACAATGGTACAGCCTGCCATGACTGTTTCAATCATATTGGCAGACTTAAAGCTGCTATTTAAGAAAGATGCTCCTGCAAAGTTACACCCATTAAAATTAGCACCATCGGCCATAACATCAATGAGTACAGACTGTTCAAATGATGAGTTGAAAAATACCGTTCCGTGCATCTTTACATTATAGAAAAAGGTATTTTTAAACACGCAGTCTTCAAATGTGGAGAGGGAAAGATCAACATCTTTTATTATGCATCCTGTAAATATACCAGGGGATAAAAACATACATGATGATAGATCAACATCTTCAATAACCTCACCTTTAAGATCAACTCCCGTAGGTGAATCTGCCTCTTTTAAACGAACTATTTTCTGCTCCAGAGAAGTGGCGAACAGATTTTTAAAAAAACCCGTTTTCTCCTTTTCCCTTCTTGCCGGAGTGGAGTCAGCAATAAGTTGATCAAACTGGCGTTTTAACTCATTTTTCTCTTCTGCAAGGGAGTTGTTTATTTTTCCAATAAGCCTTGCCAGAGCAACTCTTATTTCTGGTATCGGATGGTTAAGGTAAACCTCAAGTATTTTAAGAACTCTCTCCGGTCTTTTACGGATCATGCCGCAGATCAAAGCGTGCTCAATATCACTGTTCAAAAATATAGTACCTGAGGGATCTTCTGCCATCTCCTGAATAAAACAGAATGCAATCCTTGAAAAAGAGGCAATTTCATTAAGAATAAGAGGCATAAGTTCGGGTATATCTCTCCTTACTCTATTGATTAATCCATCCAGAGTGCACTGCTGTTCAAGCATATTGAGATGAAACTGTTTTTTGTGGCTCGAAATAACCGCAGCCTTAAAGTGCTCCATTGCCTCTAAAAGTTCAGGTTTTACTGTTTTTGACTCTGGAGTTTCACGATTAATTGTTTTGGATATTTGACTCTCGATTGTTTCTGAGAACTTAATTTGGGTGTTTTCAGATGACTGAGCCTCAGTTACCTTTTGTAATTTATATCCGCAGACAATATCCATAATAGTATCGGTAAGACGAATATATGTTGAAACAGGCGATCGTTTAATTATTTTAAATGCAGTTTGCCGAACCTCAGAGGATCTCTCCGTCGTAATTATTTTAAGTAGCAAAGATGGGTTTATAACAGGAGAGATCATTGCCAAAGCTTTTAGTGCCTCTTCTCTCTCTGTATTGGATCTCTCTTCATTGTTAATATAATCGACAGTGATATTATGGGGATTTCTAAGAGATTCCCTGATATTTTCAAGGAATATATCTGCAGGTATCTCCATGTCAAAAAGGTGTGCGTAAAATTTCAGAACAGCCTTCTGATCTGTAGTCTCTCTTAAGATTTTCAAGAACTGTTCCGCGTACTCTCTTCTTACGGAAGGGGGGGATACAAGATACTGATTAACCAACATGAGGCGGCATGATTCTGAAAGTGAGCTAATGGTATTACTGATGAGCTGTGTGGTAAAGATCTGGCTTTGGCACAGTTTCCATGCATAAAAAGGGCTTCGTCCTCCAGATTCAAGAAGAATTTCAAGGTAAAGTTTAAGATCAGAAGCTGATATTGTTGCATTAATATTTTTATAAACATTAACTGAAAGCAGAGCAGAATCAAGGAGGGCTCTGTTTTTATCCTCTGAATTTAGACCGGCTATAATACTCTGCTGTAAACTTTCAAGTGCATCCTTAGCTTTGTTTCTGACAGAGAAATGAAATGAGGATAGACCGGCCAAAACCGTTTTAATTCCCTCTACAACAGGCATGTCAACTGCCTGTGAAATCCATTCAATCTGCTGGTTGACATCAGCACGATTCCAGTTCTTTTCAAATGTATCTAAGTTCATCTCTACCATTTCTCTTTATTGCCCTGTAGCAATTTTCCAAAACGCCTCTATCCTTGGGTTAGCCATATTTTTTTTAACAGTGCAGACCCCTATGGAAAAAGGTGTTAGCTCAGGAGTAACATCAATGATTGCCACATCATCCCTTAACGGGCTTTTTTCAAGCACAAGTCTCGGAATAACCCCCACACCGCACCCAAGACTAACCATTGCAATAATAGCTTCGTTACCTGCTACCTGGGCATAAATATTTGGAGCTACATTCTGGTTAGTAAGCCATTTGTCAAACCTGTCACGACTCAGGCCATGGTCTGCAATAATGATCGGAGTTCTTTCCCAGTCAATTTTCCTGTCAACGATTCGTTTATGCGATGCTGTCGAGCTATTTTCAATAATGCCAGAGTCTCCTTTATCAGCATCATAAATTCTGGTATCGGCAATTTTGGGATTAGAATCAAAATATCGTACAGTTTCCGGAAAGTTGACAGGAGCAATAAAGACCAGCGGAGTTTCAATTATTTTAACCACCTCAACTCCTGGCAACTTTTTTTCAGGCAGTGCTGCAATTGATATGTCAACATCTCCATTTTGAAGTTTGACCAATGCTTTTGCCGCATCGCCTGTTTCAAGGTTTATCTGTACCCGTGGATGCATCTGGCGATATTTTTTTAGTATATTTGGTAAAATACTGTAGACAGCAGTTACAGATCCGTAAATAGAGAGTGTGCCTCTAAGATGGCCATCAAAGGCAAAATCGTTTTGTAATTCGAGCCATCGCTGGATAACATCTTCTGCATAATGTTTGAATGCTTCACCTGCCCTGGTAAGCTTTACTGTCCTGTTGTCTCTTACAAAAAGCGTCTCCTCAAGATCGTTTTCAAGACGCTGAACCATTCTTGTCAGTGCTGAAGGTGTAATATTGCATGCACGGCTGGTTCGCCCGAAATGTAGAGAATCAGACAGATGTCTGAACAGTTTGAGTTCACGTATGTTCATAATGCACAAATATTCATTTCTAACGTGAGCATGGTACTCTTGTAAATATGTTTGGATTAAAATTGCAGAATGATAAAAAAGGAGTTACAGCTTCGTTCTAAATTGTTTCTGGATTGAAATTCCTGGACTATAAAATATTCCTCAAAAATTTGATTTTATTCCGAATTAAGCAATACAATATCTCAATTAATTCACTTGACGCAACAATAAAAATATTATTTCATACAACAAATGCGGCATCCTTCATATCACCTCAAAAGTAGTTTACACTTTTTTTGAGAAAATCCCCTGAAAACGTGAATCAGGTTAAAGAAAGTGTAAATCGGCAAATGAAACATGCCACAAATGCAAAGTATTTTTTATATGCAATATGCATCAAGCACAAAATAGTTTGTTAAATAAAACAATTAATAACAGGAGAACAAAATGGGCCAGAATTATTTCAATACATTACCCCTTCGTAGTCAACTTGAAGAGCTTGCAAAGTGCCGTTTCATGGATACTTCGGAGTTTGATGGTGTCGAGGCACTTAAAGGAAAAAAAATAGTCATTGTAGGGTGCGGTGCTCAAGGACTTCATCAGGGGTTGAATCTTCGGGACAGTGGTTTAGATATCTCCTATGCTTTGAGGGATTCTGCAATTGAAGAGAAAAGAAAGTCTTGGAAAAATGCTTCTGAAAACGGATTTAAGGTAGGTAATTACAAAGATATGATCCCATCTGCCGACCTTGTGATTAATCTGACTCCTGACAAGCAACATACAGGCGTGGTGTCTGCTGTTATGCCTTTGATGAAAAAGGGTTCTTGTCTTGCTTATAGTCATGGTTTTAACATTGTTGAGGAGGGGATGAAAATCCGTGATGACCTGACCGTTGTCATGGTTGCTCCAAAATCTCCTGGAACCGAGGTGCGTGAAGAGTACAAAAGAGGTTTTGGCGTACCTACTCTTATTGCGGTTCATGGAGAAAATGATCCTAATGGCGAAGGGTGGGATATTGCAAAGGCATATGCTGCCGGTACAGGCGGTGACAGAGCAGGAGTTCTTGAATCCTC
>JADGBC010000151.1 GCA_015231705.1 Desulfamplus sp.
AGACCATGCGGTTTAAACAAGCAATCAAGTTTGAGAAGAGACTGGGACAGATATATCCGAGATTTTGGGATGAGGTCAGAATTTATGGTGTTGATAGAGTTGATGGAGTCGATGGAGTTGATGGAGTCGATAGAGTCGATGGTGTCGTCATAATCTGCTATCCCTTTTATCCCTGATACGGACAATTTTCTTATCGTATCCAAAAAATCCTGAAATCGCTCTGTTGATGAGATGTTTGCAGTATCATCGATATGGATAGTATCAGCCATATTGATGACAAGCTCCCCTTGAGCCTTCAATTCATTCAGTACTCTCTTTTTATGAACAAGACCCTGTTTTCTGGATGCTTCTCTCAACAATGCATCTTCTTTTGAAATAAGCGAGTCAGGCGTGGCCATGTGAAGAAGTTTAAAACAGAATCTTTTTTTGCACTGACCATGCAGAAAATAGTCACTGACCATGGTTGCGGTCAGGGTTGCGGTCAAATTTGCGGTCAGGGTTGCTGATTTGCTGATAGCGTCTGCACTGCCGGACTCCTTGAATGGCTTTTGCAACCACCTTTTTTTTTCCTGCTCCAAAAGTGCAACCCCTGGATTTATGTCAAGAATGTGGGGCAGACAGATCTGATTTAAGCTATTTTGTTCGTTGCAATCTAACTTTAACCTGTTTTGCATTCTGTCAAGGCGGTTGTTGAACTCAGGATTTTGAATTGCACTGATATCGCCTGAAACAACTTCTGACGTATGTTTATGATAGTGGATAAAAATATCTGTAACCCGTTTGTCAAACAAAAACTCGGTCACTTCTGTGGTCAGAAGATCATGTGGAAGGGTTTTGCAGAACAGGTTGAGGCTAATAATGCTTCTAAGAATTTTGAGATTATCGCTCACCCATATTTCAAAGGCTTTTCTGTTTTTAGGAAGGTTGAGATTCTCAAATTTTATAAGGCTTGAACACTCCAGCCCGATTTCATTTGAACTGACATAAAAGTCGTTGCTGCAAGTTTCCTCTTGTATCTCATATTTGTCAGAATAATTTCTGTTTTCTTTTATGTGAAAGTCTCGTGAATTGGCCGTAATTATAGGACTTTCATTTTTCGTTGTGCCCATCAGGACATGGCCGTTATCAGAATTATTTCTATTTTTCTTAAAATGGTTTTTTTCGCTCTTAAGATAGTTTCTGATACTCCACTCCAGAACAAGATTTCCAACAGAGCCTATGTAAGTCCTGTATAAATATGTTGTTTTTCTTCCTTTTAGAACCTCGATTCCGTTTTCAAGCACAACAACATCCTTCTCTTTTTCAAGCTCGCTCTCAAGTAGAGTTCTGGTTCTTGACAGCAAAGCAGGGTCATCAGCCGAACTGCTGCTACTGGTACTGTCGGTCTCCTCAGTAGAGCTGGTGTTGCTGGCACTGTCGGTACCTTTGAGAATATGACGCATCATTCGGGCAACTTCAAAAGAGACATGGCAACCCATTCCAAGCCAGAGTATCTCTTTGTCAGGCTTGGCACTTGTAGGCAGGGCAAACACTCGGAAGTTATCATGGTCAATCCTGTAAATTTTGAGTCGCCTGCCTGCAATATGAACCTTGTCGCCTGCCTCGATCTGATTGACAATGGAAAGAGGTATATCGGCTATTGGGCGTGGAATAGAGGCTACTGAATGTGGAATGGAGTTTTCTGAACGTGGAATGGAGTTGTCTGCGGATTGGCCTAAATTATGATGGTTAACGATAAATCTGGAATCTTTTGCATCTATCAGCTCCAGGACATACTCTTGCTCCGCTTCCGGAAAATTACCCCATATCTTGTACTCTGTAAGATGCTTTCCATATTGAAAACCGCCAGAATATATGCCAGATACAAGGGCTTTTTTTATCCATCTCTTTTTTTCAAGAGATTGCAGCATTGCTGCCATCTGAATTGCTGCCATCTGACTTTCTGGGAAGAGGTCTTTTAAAGCAGGCAAAGAGATGTGCTTTTTTTCGTACAGGCAGGAGATTATCTGTTGAGCCATAACGCTTGGCAGGGTTCTTCGAGGTACGGATTCCACAACTCCCTGGCGGGCAAGTTTGAGCAGGGCAAGGAACCTTACCAACTGGAGTGAGGAGTTCTCTCCCTGACAAACTCCCCAGAAGTTGAGAGTCTGCTCTCTTCTGTTTGCCCGTCCAATACGCTGGAGAAAGGCTGATACCGAGTCTGGAGGTTCATACAGCAGAACAGCATCCACATCTCCAATATCAATTCCAAGCTCCAGGGTGCTTGTGGCAATGCAAAGTGCCCGGCTGGTTTTACGGAATCTTGTTTCTGCCTGCTTTCGTTCAAAGGGTTTGAGATTGGAGTAGTGAAGCTCACAGACACCTTTGAACCTGCCGGTTCTGTTAATAATTCCAAAGAGCCTGTCACATGCTCCACGGCTGTTGGCAAAGACAAGGATTTTGCTGTATTTCCATGTGTCATGCAGGTCGTTTAAAAGAGCTGGGAATTCAACAGGTTCGTTTTTAAGATGTACAAGCCTTGCAAGTACATCCCTTTTTACAGTGCTTTGAATATGGCAGGTTTCAGGGATTTCTCTGAAATTAAAAGCAGTGATTAGAGCATCTACATCAGCAATAGTTGCGGACATGGCGATTCTCTGTATATTACTGCTGTTTCGACGCTCAAGTCGGGTAAGAAGGTGGACAAGATGAACTCCTCTGTAATTATAAATCAGAGGATGGATCTCATCAATGATGACACATCTGACGCGGCATAGAAATGATCTTATCTCTTCATTAGTGCTTCCAAGCATCACATCAAGTGATTCAGGCGTGGTAAACATAATGTCAGGCCGTTTGCCTCCGGCAAGTTTTACGTCACCGGTGCGTATGGCAACGTTAAGCCCCAGACGATCACAGATCACAGGTTCAAACCTTCGCCTTAGATCTACAGCAAGTGCACGGGTGGGAATAATGTAAAGAACAGAGAACTCTCTGCCGGAGTGTATAATCCTCTCCATGCATGGAGCAAGAACAGCTTCGCTCTTGCCCGATCCTGTGGCAGACTCAAGTATGATATCCCTGCCCTCAATAATTGGGTCGATAGCCTCAATCTGGGTAGGGTGAAGAGTACAAAAAGCTCCGTAAAAGGCACGAAAGGTGTTGGGAAGTTTAAAAAGAGGATAATCAAAGTGCATTATGTATATGCTGATATTACCATCTGCTGCTGTTCAAGATCCAGAAGATTTACAATAAGTTTGAGTTTCATGCGGGACTCTGCATCTGATTGTTTGAGCAGTCTGGAAAAGATCTTTTTGTCCATGGCATCCACGTCCGGTTCCCATCTATAGGCCAGAGCATGAATCTGTATAAGTTTTCTTATTAATGTATGCCACTCTTTTGATGTAAGATTCCTAAGACGATGGATATTTATATTTTGCCATGCTTTGCTGTAGTTTTGTTCAAAAAACAAGATCTTGGTCTCTTCATGCAGGTTTTCTCCGTTTTGATCCTTGTTCTCAAAGATGTTTTTCGTATTCTCAGGCAAATTTTTCCTGTTTTCAGATAAGTTTTGAGTACCCTCAAGTAAGTTCCCCGTACCTTTATTTGTGGCATCTGTCATGCCTTTAGGTTTTCGTTTTCTTATGATTCTGGTACGCTCAAAATCTTCATCTTTAAGGTATGTGAAAAAATCATGGGTAAATGCAAACACTGGCAAGAAGCCTTCTGATGCTTTGTCAGGGCAAAATATTTGATGAAGGATAGCGTAGCTTTTGCTTCTGTTGAGGATGCTTGTCAGCATAATTGATTCAGCCTCATCAAAGAGTACAACCCAACCTTTATACCCTATATTCTTAAACATGGTTGCGTATCCTTTGATCGCTTCCATGTAGAGGTTTGCACCCCTGCAAACAAGGCTTTCATCTTTATAAAAGGAGACTTTCCGATACTTTAGAGCACTCTTGAGTTGAGGAACCGGAATCTCTTTTCCCATCAAGGCATTATTTAGAATCCAGGGAAATTCTCTTGGTTTGAATCCGGCATGTTTTTTTAGATTGCGTCTGGTTATGGAGATTGCCTCTGTCTGCTGGTACATGGCAACCAGAATGGATTTAAAGCGGTGAGGGATATTGTCAGGAATCATGTCAACAACAGATTTGCCGCGATTTTCAGGAAGCTGGAGCCATCTTTTTACCCTTTTTTTCCAGATATCAACAAAGTTGCTGCTTCCATTTCCATTCAAAACGTTTTTGCCTGAAATGGTACTGTTGGTTAACGTGCTTTTGTCATTTGGAGATATGTTGTTTTTTGATAGTCTCTCACCATTTGATAACCTGTTGCCATTTGCCAGACTGTTGCTATTTGACAGACTGTTGCTGTTTAATGGGTTATTGCCATTTGCAGCAAAATTAATGCTATCTGCAACTTCACAGGGAAATGTCAGGTTTTCCATCAAAGATCTATAAACCTGTTTAAGATTGTGAAATGGTACTTCTCGTGGATCAAGATTTATATAACTTACAGCATAGTTCTCTTCTATTGCCTGCTGCCAGATATAGTTCAAGGTATGGGATTTGCCCTGTCCATATGCACCGCAGATACAAAGATGTGCAGGTTTCCCCTTTTCAAGATTTTCGGTCTGGGTTTCAAATTGCTGGTCAAGATTAGTCTCACCGGACGTCAGCAGCTTGACTCCAAAATGGTCAAACAGCCCCTCTCGCAGACGCTCAACTGCCCGGCGAAGTTTAAAATTGGGGGTATCCTTTACTATGGTTTCAAAATCAGGGTCGTTTTTCATAGATCACTCAGGTTAAACTTATATCCTTTAAAATATTCAGGCTATGTACAATTAATTTTGATGGTCTTGTAAAAGCTCATTTTTAAAAATGCATCATAAATAAATTCAGATATTTACGGCTCTAAAAAGTTCCTGTTCAGAGTTTTTTACGAGGGTATCAATTTTCAAATCAATCATCCCACGATGGCTGCAGATGCTCCATTTTTTCCGACTCCATTTCGCGTCGAGTCTCAACAATCTGCTGTTTTATATCCATCTGTTCGGTGGATTCTCCCTGTTCTGCCATATCCAGAACACGGATAACCTGTTTGATGAAAAGACGTACTTCGCTTAAAACACCCATCCGTTTCTGGTTAATGCATATCTGGTCGATAAGCTCGTCTTTTACAGCATCATCCGCATTCCACCGGTAAGAGTTGCCATGAATGGTTCTTATGATCCGCCCAAGCTCAATGAGCTCTTCTGTGGTAAGGGGAGTTCGATGGATATCTACAAGCACTCCGCGAAAATTCAGAGTCCCTGTATCACCAATTGAGCGGACACGACTCCACAGAGCGTCATAAGATTTGAATCCCTTTTCAGATATTAGAACATCAGGAATAATGGAGAAAAAAATATGAAGAAAGCGGGAAGATTCGCTGTTATCAATCAAAAGCCTTACATTCTCATATGCAGCACTTCTAATTGAGGCACTCTGGGCAATAACAGTCTCCATTTCGTCAAAAAGCAGTATCATGCCCTTGTGGCCGATATGTTTTAAAAAAAGAATCAGGGAATTTAAAAACTGTTTGCTGTTGGCCTTGTTCAAAAATTCATATATCTGAAAGGGTTTAAGCTCTTTTTTGGTAACTTTACCCCCTTCAAACCAGTTAAGCAGAACTTCGCGGTCAGACGCCAGCTTATGTGTCTGAACATCTTCAGAAGTTGATGCAGGGGCAAAGTGGTTGTTCAAAAGAGCTGTAAGGGCATTGGCAAAATTGATGTCCATTCCCTGAATTTCGCGAAATTGACGGCCCATCTCCGATATTATCTCTTCAATCTTATCCCCTTTTGTCCGGCTCTCTGTCTCAAGCTCTCCTGCTTTTATCTTTCTTCTCTCCTCTTTTTTAAGAGCAGCCTTGATATCTGTGCTTGCAAGCTGCTGGAGCCATGATTCAAGAAGGGAACGGATGCCTGTGCCTTCAAAATTGCCTCGAAGCTGCCGGACAATGTTCTGGTAAACGGTTTCAAATTTGTGAATAGGAACTTCGCGGGTAAGCACGACAAAAGATATGGCAAAGCCCTTTGCAAGAGCCATATGGTGTATTACCGACATAAAATGGGTCTTGCCGTCTCCGTAATCACCGCTTATAAACCTGACTTTTGATCCGCCTTCTGCAATATAGTTTTCCAGATCATCCTCAATAAAGGTGAGCCAGTTGGTTCGCCCCACTGTAAAAAGAGGTACATAGTCAACCGGAACAACCCCTTTTCTCAGAGCTTCGATAATGGAACGTGCCTGAAAGGGTTTCTGATTTTCAAGTTCTTCCTTTGTTATCATTTTTTTGTTCCTTTCTTCTTACTCATTCTTATCCATTGGATATCAATGCTGAAAAATTCCTGTTTCACAGAGTGTGCCCGAATTAACTGCTAAGGTGCACAGTTAATTAGTCTTTAAAGTTGCCCTTATTTTATCTTGAAAACAGATCAAGGTTTTCATGATTGGAGGTGGCCTAATCTCATAGGCCACCAGGGTTTTACGTTATTTTTCAAAGGATATGCTGCTCATCTGTTTTGTTTCGCCGTTAGTGTCAAGAAGCCAGAGGGCTTTGTTGCGGCCTCCTGTCAAATTAAGCCTGTATCCATCTGATGTGCCGCCGATTCCTGATTCGTAATAACGCCAAAGATCAACAGAAAACTGGTCTGTGGTATATCCTTTGAATCTGGCTTTGTCCATATTGAGTAAAAATGGCTTGCTCTGCATTAAGATTACATGGGCAATATAAAAATCCTGCACAGGCACTTTGTCACCTGTATTTCCGTTGTTCTGCTTGAGCATATCCTTGTAAGTTGCAAAAATGCTATCAATAAATTTTTGCGGATCGTAGGGAGAATCATAAAGAAGGCGTTTGTGCTGCTGAATCGCTGTGACGATGCGCCGAGGGTCAATCGATTTTAGAGCCTTTTTGTTTATGGTTGTGGTGCGGGTCGCAAAATCAAACTCTCCGGTAATTCCTTTAAGAACGGAAAACTTGTTTGAATCAATGGTTATCTCAAGATCAGCTTCTTTGCAAAGGCGGGTTAAATCATCTATGAATTCAAGTCGGTAGAGGTCAACTTTTTCACTTGCATATTCTCGCAATGCGTCAAATATGGCTGCACATTTGGCAAGAGATTCGTCTTCAATAATGTCAGAAGCAAGTTTTGTTTTCAGATGCTCATCTAATTTAAGAAAATCATTCTTGCTTGCAAGAAGTATGCACTGTTGGATAAAATCAGATTTTCTCTGCTGCTGTTTGAGTTCTTTTTGAAATGGCTGAACTATTGCTTTGAGTTGCTCCTGGGTATTGTCAAGAAAAGTGGTATTGTCTGTCATATCAACCTTTTATAATGTTGGTTTTGTGGTTGTTAATGCAGTCAAAAATAATCGGGGTTATTCTACAGGGTTTTTGGATAATGTCAATTAGTTCAATTGATTAAAACGGGTTGGAGTTCATTCAAAGTTTGACTGTCTTGATGCTCAGGGTGGTCAATGTAATGATATTAAAAAAGTGTTTTTTTATTGAGTTCTTTATGTGGATATTTTATAGGTTGTTTCAATATTTTTTTCTACAGCCTCTATATATGCAGCCTCTACATATGCAATCTTTTAAATTTAATTTTGTTTTAAAAGGAGAAATAGAACTATGAAGCTCAAGGATATGTCAATTGGCTTTAAGATGGGATCACTGGCCACATTAATGATTTTGTTGCTTTTAGTAGTTGGGTGGCAGGGATTTAATGGAATAAAAACAGCGTCATTGGAAGCTGCTAAATTAGAGAATATATAGATTTCCAGAAAACTAAGTTGTCAACTTCTCGAAAATACTTATAGTATTGAATTAACACTTAAAAATCATTAAATTCAATACCATTTTTAAGGAGTATAGACATGCTTGATTTTCGATTCGTA
>JADGBC010000152.1 GCA_015231705.1 Desulfamplus sp.
GAGTAGAGACCACTGATGATTTACCCTCATTTGGGTGACCTATGATTGCAAATTCAGGGATTTTTTCCATGATAATGCCACTCTGCCCTTTATCTGTTTTATATTAATATCTGTGATAATCTCGTAAGAAGCCCTAAATCGACGTTTTTTTGGTGTAATAACTCTTTGATTTTATTAGACTCAGATTTTAGTAAACTTATTTACCATGAAAATACCCCCTTATTTTAATAATTTGGGGTGGCCGTATAATGGCCATGAAGGTTTATTACGAATTCATCATATTTGAATTGCTACACAATTCTCTCCATGGTGAGCCAGGGATCTGCAATCGTTGACAGCTTCATTTTCCATATATCCCAATCAGAAGTTTCCACAGGAGTAAAAAAAATTATAGACTCATTCTTGCTATTATCATTAATGTCTTTGGCCCCTTGAGCATAACTCTTATCTGTCATATCATGTTTACCTGTCAGAGCTACTATTATGTATGTTTTTTTGTCTACTACTTTTCTGAGGGATTTTATTAAATTGAGTGTTTCCCTTATGGGGGGTTGCCACGCTTCTTGAAGCATGACAACTGCCCACTCTTCATATTCAGCATTTTCAGGGGGTTTACTTAGCTTGCTACCCCTGACAGTGGCAGCATATTCAGTTTCGACACACTCAATTTCTTTTTCAAAATCAATGCCGGTGATAACTGTTTTTCTGATATCATACATATGCCTCTGCCTCATTAACTCAATAAAATTATTCTTGTCCATAAGTTCATAGATATCCTCTGGAATAAGAGCAATACATGGCGTCATCTTAATTAATGCATGGGCAGTTGGTGCCACGTCTAGAATTGGAGTTAAATTAGTATCAGGAAGAGTTCTATGGAGAACTTCAGGCTCATCAATAATTTGAGGAGGTGCTCGCAGTTCTTCAACAAGATTTTTACTGACAGGCGGTTCTGCAGCAGCATTTTTGCTGATGGGCTGTTTGTCAGAATCATGAGATCGTGCAGATTTGCTGATGGGCTGTTTGTCAGAATCATGAGGTCGTGCAGATTTGCTGATGGGCTGTTTATCAGAATCATGAGGTCGTGCAGATTTGTTGATGGGCTGTTTGTCAGCATCATGGGATAGGGCAGATTTGCCGACGGGCTGTTTGTCAAAATTATGGGATAGGGCAGATGATTGATTTATTACCATACGGCGAAGCACTCTTGAACACTCTCTATGGTCAAATGTCTGTTGCTCAAGAGATCTTTTAAGTGATAGCAGGCCGGACACAAACATGATAATTCTGGGTAAAAGACCATAAAAAAGAAGAGTCAGACACATGAAAGGCCACCACGAAACCAGGTCATGTGTGGTCAGATGGTAGATTCCGTCCTTCAAAACAATCCGACTTCCAATGATCTGATCAAGATCAGGAAAACCTTCTCCTGCAGGCAGAAACCATCTCCACGGGGAGGCAATCACAGAGACCACCTTGTAGACCATCTGTGCACTCATCTGAAGGGTTGATTGCCAACCGAAGGCTGTATCAAAAAAAAGAATGCGAAAGATTGTGGACAACAGAATGGCGATATTAAAGGCTATTCCAAAAAGCTGCATTAGAATAAACATCGGCCAGAAAAAAAGAGGTCCATAAACTTTCTGTGCCTCGTTGATAGTTGCCAGTGTTGCTTCAGCAGTATCTCTTTTTTCAGAAGAGATATTTTTAAGAGATCTTCCGGAAAGAGCCCTAAGGCTTTTTTGAAAAATAAACCCAAGAAAGGGGTAGGGGGCAAATCTTTTTTGCTCTATTAAATTAAACTTTGAAGCAAGGAGAAATCCAAATAGCATCATGAGAAGGAAGAGCTGTGGAAAAAGAGTTATGGCAAGAAAATAGGAGACATTTAATGGCTGATGTCCGGTATATGAAAAAAAAGTGAGGCAAACCGATACTCCTGCCACAAAGCCGGCAATCATAAAAATAATCCTTAAAATACTTAAACACTCTTCATACAGATCTCCAGGAGAAAAATTGTGTAGTACACAATGTCTCTTTTCACTGTTTTTTATTGATTCAAGCCAAATCAGAAGTATTTCTGGAGGTGAAACTGAACCTGTAGGACGGATATGTTTAATGTAGATATCTTCATCCCTCTTTTTAAGATAACTTTCATCATTAATGGCCATCTCTTGCCTTAAGCAATATTCAAGATCAATAATACGACCCAATGTCCATTTTATCTTTTCCAAACAACCTCCTATAAAATATCCAACATTATAGAGCAAGCAAAATATAACCGGCATCATATGGCAAAATATCTATAACATATATACATTGCCTTGATATAATATGCAAACCTAAGAAGGTAACAAACAAATTTAATGAGGTAACAGTTTGAAGTTTACAAAGGAACTAATCTGGAGTAAGAATCAGATAAAAAAATTATAATCCGAGACAAAAATGTTCAGTCATCCTTTACACAAACTGGCATGACCGTCTTTTTGACCAGCTCGAATCATGAAAATCAAAATGCATTTTCACGGTAAAAAGAGACAAAAATGAACGATACCCTTATGAGCGACACTGTTAATATTTCTCACTGGCTCAAAAAAAACAGCTTGAAACATCCATATAAAAGGGCCGTGGTCTATCCCTCTTCAAGAGACAGTCATGGCAGGGTTCTCTACAGCCAGATGACCTTTGCACAGCTCGATACTGAATCAGATTATCTCGCCTATGGATTAAGAGATGTAGGGATAAAAAGAGGAACCAGAACCATATTGATGGTACCCCCTGGAATGGATTTTTTCTGCACCACCTTTGCACTGTTCAAAATAGGTGCCGTTCCTGTTGTGGTAGATCCTGGCATGGGGATAATGAGAATGCTCTCCTGCTTTAAACAGAGCAGCCCTGAGGCGTTTATCGGAATTCCAAAGGCACATATATTAAGGCTTATATATCCAAAATACTTTCAATCAGTATATACATGGATAACTGCCGGAAGAAAGTGGTTCTGGGGAGGATACTCATTAAATAATTTGTTCAAAGTTGAAGACAAACCTTTTCCTGCGGTTGCCACATTAAGAGATGAAATTGCTGCAATTTTGTTTACCACCGGAAGTACAGGCCCTGCAAAGGGTGTGGTATATACACATAACAACTTTGATGCCCAGATCAGACAAATACAGTCTCATTTCAACATTGGCGAAGATGAGATAGACCTTCCAACCTTTCCCCTTTTTGCACTGTTTGACCCGGCTCTTGGCATGACTGCTGTTATTCCTGATATGGATCCTACCAGACCTGCTCGTGCCAACCCTGAGAAGATAATTGAAGCAATTGAGGATCATGGGGTCACCAATATGTTTGCCTCTCCAGCACTGCTTAACAGAGTTGGAAAATATGGCAAGGAGAACGAGATTGTTCTGCCCTCCCTGCGTCGGGTAGTCTCTGCCGGAGCTCCGGTAAGTCCTGCTAATATTGAACAGTTCTCTTCCATGCTCAACCCTGAAACTCAGATTCATACCCCTTACGGAGCAACAGAAGCTGTTCCAGTTATATCCATTGGAAGCCATGAAATTCTCAAAGAGACCAGGAAACTGAGTGAACAGGGGTTTGGCATATGTGTGGGACGACCTATTGGCGACACTCAAGTAAGGCTAATTAAAATAAGTGATGATCATATAGGGGAATGGTCAGAGGATCTTCTGGTTGAAGAGAATGATGTTGGTGAAATAATGGTAAAGGCTCCTCTTGTTACAACACGCTATTTTCAGAATCCAAGAGCTGATCTATTTGCCAAAATAACTGATGAGGATGGAGATGTGTGGCACCGTATGGGAGACCTGGGCTGGCGTGACGGCAAGGGTAGAATCTGGTTCTGTGGCAGGAAAAGCCACAGGGTGGTCACCCGTAATGGCACTTTGTTCACCATTCCCTGCGAATCCATATTCAATAACCACAAAAATGTATTTAGAAGTGCTCTGGTGGGTATAGGCCCAAAAGATATGCAGACCCCAGTGATCTGCATTGAGCCTTCTGTACAGATAAAGGATAAAGAATCCTTTATTGAAGAGCTTTTTGAGATGGCTGGATCACAACCTCTGACCCAGGATATAGAACATATTTTGATTCACAAATCATTTCCGGTGGATATCAGGCACAACTCAAAAATATTCAGGGAAAAACTTGCAGTATGGGCTGCAAAAAAACTGGGCGAGGAGATGCCGGAAGAAGAACGGCGTCACTAATACTTTGTCAATTCTATTTTCATGAGTTGTATTTGATGTCTGAATTTTATACGGGCATCTTCAGTGATAATTCAACTACCAAAATGAAGCCTGGCAAAGCACTAATCAGACAGTAATAAGAATCTAATCAGGTAGCAGATCATAAAAATAGAGCATGGCATCAGAGCGGGTGACAATACCAATTATCTTGTCATCTTCGACTACAGGTATCCTGCCGATATCGTGCTTTATCATAAGTCTTGCAGCATCAATCGCACTTTTTTTGTGGTCAATAGTGATGACCTCCCGACTCATAAATGCTTTTACCGGAGAGAGCATCTGGTTGTTTTTTCTTATCTTTCTGAAATCCCTTCGTGAAATAATTCCTATAACATGATCATCACTGTCAACAACAGGTACACCGGAGCACCCTGTATCCCTTAAAATCATGGCAGCTTCTTCCACTGTTGTATCCTCAGATACTGTCACAACTGGATATGACATTATATCGCTTAACATTACCGATGACTGCTGATTGCCTTTGATCATCTCAATGATCATCTCTTCAATCACATCAGGATTGGTTGATTTAAGCAAAGCAGAACCGGCTCCAGGGTGACCTCCTCCCCCCATGCTTCTCATTATCATTCCGATATTGAGCTGTTCAAGATTACTTCTTCCGATAACCATGCAGGTATCTCTTTCCGTATCCCTGAAAATGCCAAAAGCAGCGTCGACATTGACTATTTCTCTGTACATATGAAGTACAACCGAAAGATTCTGTACATGCCCCTCGACATCCATCCTTGCAATACTGATGCTGAATCCGCCAATCTCCTGACGCTGGGCATGCTGAATCATCTCAAACAGGATATCTTTTTGTTTTTTCCCATACGCGTGTCTTAAAAATGTGGTGAGAATCTGAAGATCTGCCTTTCTCTCAAGAAGATATGCCGCAGCCCTTGCGTCATCTGGTGTTGTGGATGAGAATGTCATATTTCCGGTATCTTCATATAGCCCCATGAGAAACAGGGATGCCTGTATAGGGGTGATCAGTTTACGCTGTTTTTCAAGTTCACGAATCATGATGGTGATATTTGCCCCCACCTCTTCCCGATGAACCTCATGGGCGTCGATATCCCCTTCAGGATGGTGATCCCAGTTGATGATTTTGATATCACTTCTCTCTTTGAGTTGCCCCATTCCATCTAATCGTTTCCAGGAATTGGTATCGACCACCACAAGTGTTTTAACATCATCTATTTTAATCTCCTTTGGAGAATAAAATCCGAACAGGTCTTTGTGAATGGAGATAAAAGATTTAAGGTTGGGATTAACAGCTCCTGGAAGAACAGGCCTGGATCCAGGATAAAGAATTGTTCCTGCCACTAATGAGGCAAGAGCATCAAAATCAGTTCCTTTATGGGTTGTAATAATCTGCATGGATCCCCGTCTATTTGTCTGTAGAAAAGCACATTCTATGGGTCGTATATAGGTCGATTCAAGCGATTTTGCTACTATATTTCTTTTACTACTACTTCTTGTCGTTATTACTGTTTTCTGTGACTTTATCCAGTGGCTCATTTTGTGAGGGTTCTTTATCAATCTCTTCATAAGTTACGTCAGAATAGCCTATCAATTCTGGTTTAGGCTCTCTTTTATTGTACTCAAGAGCAGCCTGTGCGTTAAATTTTTCGTACTCCATCTTGATCTCATATTTTCTGATTTCTGTTTGTGCATCCATGCTTTTTTTGGCCAGTTGATATTTCATGTACATAAACCATGCAAAGAGCAAAAAAAGACCGACAAACAGAGCAATAAAAAACCATTTAAAATTAAGAAGGGTCTCAATTCCTACCTTGGCAAGAAAGGTGAGCATATTGGGAATTACCAGGTAGAGAATGACTGCTGAAAGGACAAGAAAGCCTATAATGAATATATTTAAACGGCTTAACTGATCCAGAATACCTCCAAACCCCTCTGCCGTACCAAATTTTGTATGGGCTTTCATATCAGCTTTATCTGTATTGGGATTATCATCATCCTCTTCCACAGCAATATCTTTGGAAGAGTCCTCATTGTCTTTTATAGCACTCTTTTTCCCATATAGCAGCGACATAACTGCTTTTAGTATAAAAGCCAGAAGAAGAATCAGCCCCACAGGAATACCTATTGATGCTGCAAACCACCCTCTGAATGGAAATGGTATATCTTCACTGACAAGTTTTACATTATAGTCTTCAATTGAACCAAACGTGTTTTCAAAATAGTATTTGTTAAAATTGGTCAGTGTGGAGCCCTTGACCTGATAGATAATTTCACCCGAGTCATTAAGCACATTCATCCATGACTGCCGCCCTGATTTCATTACAGCCACTGCGAAAATTTCAATCTCAATGAGAAAAAAACCAACAACAATAGTTATCATAAGTATTTTGTGGTCTCTTATTAGATCTGACCAGCTTTTGTTAGACATTTAGCATCCTTAGTTCATATTAATGGTACTTTTTATCGTGAATTGTATTCATTTTATTGCATCTATTTATTTACGAAGGGCAGTTTATCAAAAACAGTTCTGGAATAACAGCATATTTTCTTTTTTACTGTTAAAATACATTATGATTTTCATGATTAGGATTGGCCATAAAACAGCCATTAATATTTTAGAGAAAATTGCGTATAAGAGCAGATGTTTCATCTGGTTTGTCTTCAAAAAGATAGTGTCCTGCATCTTCAAAAAGATAGACAGGTGTTCCTGGAAACCTGAGTTTCCACTCTCTTAGAAATGACATATCAAAGACAAAATCATGCTTTCCCCATAGAATAAGCATAGGAATCTTTTTAAATTTTGAAAGATTAATATCTACATGTCTTACAAGATCATAGCTTCTGTCTTTCTGAGTAATGGGAATATCCTGAACAAATTTCAAGGTTGCAATCCTGTTGCTCCATGAATTGTAAGGGGCTGCAAGACCAAGTTTTACATCTTCTGACAATTTTTTGAACGGTGCCATGTAAAGTGCTGCCCTTGAAAATATGTTCAACCCGAGCACAGCAGGGATGGCAAAGAGTTTGAGATATTTGATGAGCCACAATCTTAATGGCAATTTTTTGTCTCGAGGCAGAAAAAAGCCCGAAGTATTGGTAATCACAATTTTGTCTACTCTATCCAGGTTTTGCAGTGCCCAGGCACACCCTACCATCCCGCCCCAGTCATGGACAATCAAGGATATCTTCTCATCAGGTTGCAGATTAAGGCTGTTTACAAGTGCAGTAAGATCATTGACCCTGTTTTTGAGGGTATAACCATAGGTTGATTTATCAGGTTTGTCTGACAATCCGCACCCAATATGATCAGGCACAATGGTTCTGTATCCTTGTGACTTATTTGTGGATGACAACTTGCTTACAAGATGCCGGAAATAAAATGACCATGTAGGATTTCCATGCAGCATGAGCACCGGTTTCCCGCCTCCTTCGTCAAGATAGTGCAGCTTGTGCCCGTCAATTTTAATAAAATTGGACTTAAAAGGGTAGAGGTGTTCAAACCCTTCTGTGGAGGTCT
>JADGBC010000153.1 GCA_015231705.1 Desulfamplus sp.
TTTTGCAGGGGACAAAGGAGAAAAGGCAATGACAACAGAAAAAGAGAAGATCAGTTATGCATTAGGGCATAACATTGGACAAAACCTCAAAAGAGATGTGGATGTTGATCTGGATTCCTTTTTCAAAGGACTAAAGGATAGTCAGGAGGGTAAGAATTCCCTTTCTCAAGAGGAGATGGAGAAGACCATGACTGCATTTCAGAATCAGATGAGGGAAAAACAGATGGCACAGATGAAAAAAGACGCAGAAGGAAATAAGACTAAAGGAGATGCATTCCTCAAGGAAAATAAGGGCAAAGAGGGAGTGGTTACCCTTCCAAGCGGCTTACAGTATAAAATTATAACTAAAGGCGATGGTCCAAAACCTACTGCCGATAACAAGGTTAAATGTCACTACAAAGGGACTACCATTGATGGCAATGAGTTCGACTCATCATACAAACGTGGCGAGCCCGCAACCTTTCAGGTTGGTGGAGTTATTAAAGGGTGGACAGAAGCCCTTCAACTCATGTCGGTTGGGTCAAAATGGATGCTATATATCCCGTCTGACCTTGCTTATGGAGACCGTGGTGCAGGACAGGCCATAGCTCCTGGCTCAGCACTTATTTTCGAAGTGGAACTGCTCGGAATAGAGTAAAGCAGGATATCCAATAGATTCATCCCCTTGCCCTTTTTTAAAAACAAGGGGATGAAACAATCAGGCAGCCACTTTACGCACAAACCTTGACAAATAAAATTCTTAAATAACCGGCACGGCCGGAGCGAGGTATTGCTCTTGGCCACAACGAAGAATGAAAGTCGCATGATTACTGCTATTTCAAGAGACTTTCACATAAAGCTTATGTGAAAATATCTTTAAATTTAACACGACAAAACGCTAATAATCTAACGATGAAACCTCAAGTGCATGGGTCTGAATAAAGTTTCTTCTTGGTTCAACCTCTTCACCCATGAGAAGGGTAAAGATATCATCTGCCTTTTCAGCATCTTCTATATGAACCTGAAGCATCATCCTTTTTTCAGGATCCATTGTAGTCTCCCACAACTGATCAGGATTCATCTCGCCGAGGCCTTTGTATCTTTGAATGCTTATCCCCTTTTTAGCCTCACCCATAATATAATGGAAGAACGTCTCCTTGTCTTCAAACTGCAGAGCCCCTTTATATTCAAGCACTCCCTTGGATTCAAATTCTGCCTCAGATTTTAATGCCATTGATTCCTCATCTGAAGATTCTATCAGCTCATGTTCTGACTCATCTGCAATATCGGAAGGTGACATTACATTACCTTTAGATCTTGCTGAACCACTTGGACAGACTGTAAATGGTGCTTTGTCAAACTCCTGTATTTTATCATAATTTTTCAGCATCACCTTGTAGTCACTTGTAGAAATAAGGCTTCTTCCAACATTGAGTTGATATCCCGGGATATTCAACTCATATATATCAAGCTCTTCACTATATTCAAGATCGTCTGTGACATAACCGCTATCATCAAGGTGTTTTTTCAAAGAAAGCATCTTCTCTTTGTTCTGGAGAAAAAACTTATCCCTGAGATCCATCTTGATAAGCTTCATCAACAGATTTATATCATACTCTTTTCTCTTTAAACGATCGACAGCATTATAATAGTCTGACAGATCTTTGAGAAAGCCATAAAGCTCTTCATCGCTTAAACGCTCTTTTCTCAATGCAATATAGACATCTTTGTTTTCACAAACCCTTTTTACAAGATAGTCACGATATTCTGCCTCATCCTTTAGATAGATGCCGCTTTTGCCTTTGCCTACCCTGAACAGAGGAGGTTGGGCAATATAGAGATAGCCTTTACTTACAAGCTCCGGCATTTGACGATAGAAAAAGGTCAGAAGCAGAGTCCTGATATGGGAACCATCCACATCCGCATCTGTCATTATCACAACCTTATGGTACCGTATTTTTTCAATGTCATACTCCTCCTTACCGGCACCTGTACCAAGTACTGTAAAAATATTTTTTATCTCATCGCTCCTGAGGATCTTGTCAAAACGAGACTTTTCAACATTGAGAATTTTACCCTTAAGTGGCAAAATAGCCTGAAACCTTCTATCCCGTCCCTGCTTGGCACTTCCTCCGGCAGAATCTCCCTCAACAAGAAAGAGCTCTCTTTCTGCGGGGTCGGCGAACTGACACTCTGCAAGTTTACCCGGCAGTGTGGAGTCAATGAGAGTTCCTTTTTTTCTTGCAAGTTCCCGAGCACGTTTTGCCGCATCTCTTGCCCTTGCGGCATCCACGGCCTTCATAAGTATTTTTTTTGCAACTGTTGGATTTTCTTCAAGAAACATGGCAAGTTTTTCGTTCACAAGTGATTCAACTATCCCCTTGACATCACTGTTGCCAAGCTTTGTCTTTGTCTGGCCTTCAAACTGTGGATCCATCACCTTGACACTTATAACAGCTGTAAGCCCCTCTCTGACATCATCTCCTGAAATTTTAACGACCTGTTTGTTTTTAGCAGCATTCTCGGCAGCATAGCTGTTAAGACTCCTGGTCAGAGCTCCCTTAAATCCTGACAGATGAGATCCGCCCTCTATAGTGTTAATATTGTTTGCAAACGAGTAGAGTTTCTCTTTAAAGGTATCATTATACTGTATGGTAATATCAACTTGAACATCATTCTTTTCACCTTCGATGTGAATTGGATCATGAAGAGCGATAAGGTTCCTGTTCAGATATTCCACAAAAGAGACAAGACCACCTTCATACTGAAAATCATCTTTTGCTGCAGAGCGTTCATCTTCAATTACAATCTTGATCCCTTTGTTAAGAAATGCGAGCTCTCTCATTCTACGGGAGAGTTTTTCATACTCAAACTCATTTTCATTCATTACTGAAAAATCAGGCTTAAATATAATCCTGGTACCCCTTTTGTCAGTCTCTCCCTTTATGGTCAACTCACACTGCTTGGCACCCTTGGAGTATCTCTGATAATAGATTTTCCCATCTTTATAGACCTCCATTTCAAGATTATCAGAAAGTGCATTTACAACAGAGATTCCCACACCATGAAGACCGCCTGAAACCTTATAGGAGTCTTTGTCAAACTTTCCACCAGCATGCAGCTTTGTCATTACAAGCTCTGCTGCTGGCATATTCTCGGTCTCATGCATCCCTACAGGTATACCACGACCGTTATCTTCTACGCTGACACTCATATCAGTATGAATAGTCACTGTTATAGTATCGCAGTATCCGGCCATTGCCTCGTCAATACTGTTATCCACAACCTCATACACAAGATGATGAAGGCCTTCAATGCCAACATTGCCAATATACATGGAGGGTCTCTTTCTTACTGCTTCAAGGCCCTCAAGCAATTTTATGTTATTTGCACCATAGTCCTTGCCAGATTCAGTATAAACTTCTCTCGTTTTTGCACATTTTTCTGATTCGCCATTATTGCCTGAACCGGCATTATTACCTGCTTCACTTTCATTTATCTCAATATTTTCCATCTGACACCCATGGATTCTCAAACAAGAGAATCCCAATAAAAAATTCCAGTAAAAAAATGTTTGAACCGTCTATCCTCACCCATATGAGCTATATCTCTATACTTTATTAAACAGACATTGCCATTATTGCACACACAAAATTCATATCATCATTACCCTTTATAATACATGGATTCCTTTTATCTTTGATATTTACAACCACATTGTCACTCTTAAACGTATTTAAGGCATCAATAAAATATTTGGGATTAAATGCACTCTCCACACTATCTCCAAGGTATCCAATGACAATCTCTTCCTTTGATTCTCCTATTTCAGGATTTGTTATAGTAACAGTAAGTTTATTTTCCATGAAACTGAGTATAACGCTCTTGTAATCATCAGAAACCAGGATGGACATTCGTTTCATCATCATAAGAAACATGATACGGTTCATTTCGATAGATGTAAAAGATTCTGTGTTGAGCACACGCCGGTAATCTGGGTAATCTCCTTCAAGAAGCTTTATCATCATGGATTCATCGTCTCTGCTAACAACAAAATGGTTATTCTTTATACCTATCCTAACTGTTCCAGCATTGCTCAAAAACTTCCCAAGTTCTGAAAGGCCTTTCTTTGGAATAATTATGCCATATTCTGGAATATCAAAATCTCCAGCATATGAGGTATCGAAGGAGTACAGTCTTTTTGAGTCTGTTGAGACCATTCTCAAAACCGGTTTATCTTGCTCATCTGTTTTTTCAAGAAGTGCCCCGAGCACATAAGGCCTTTTCTCCTCCTGGCTGAAGCTTATAGAGGCTGATACTTCAACCATTTTTTTAAGTGCACCTGACTCTATTTCAAGGAAAGGAATATCCTCTATAATTGGATGTTCTGGAAAATTCTCATGATCTGATGAGACAATATGGTATTGAATATTGCCTGTACCGATCTCAATCCATCTGTTTTCTATCTCATTTACAGGGACTAATGAATCAGGATACTCTCGTACAATTTCGTACAGTTTCTTGGCATTAATGGATATAATGCCGTCGGATTCCACTTCAGCCTCATATTTACCCTGAAAAACAGTTTCAAGGTCATTTGCTGTAACAGTTATATAGGAACCTTCTGCCTTAATTAAAACATCAGATGTAATGGCAAGAGTTGTCTTCCTGTTTGTCAGCCCCTGAATCAGGGAAAGCACTTCAGAGATACGTTTTCTGTCAACTGAAAATTTCATTTTAATACCTTCAAAATTGTTTTTTGATCATCAGATATAACCTCTTTGAGTTACTATAGACTTCCAGAAAAGTCTTTTGGTGGAACAAACCCTTTGTCCGAGGTCTCAGACGGCATTTCCACCAATGTAATTATCTGGAAAACTATACGATATCTGGTGTTCAGCCAGATAGCAAAACAATACATAAAGCATGCAAAATGAGAATGCAAAACTCTCGAGGCTTGTAATATAAAATATTTATTGCTGTCATGAAAAATTTATATTTATATCATTGTGACTGCTTTTTTCCAAGTATATAAGCGGATACACTCAATTATTGTTCTGAAAGATAGAATAGATAGTCAATTACAAGCGAACAGCCCTCACATAGTTATCCAAATCCAAAAAGTCCCAATTAACATTGCCAGAATAGAAGAATACATACCACCCAGAACCTTTGGTACGTTTATCAGAGCTCCAGCACCACTGCTGTTTACTATCAAACAACAGTGAAATATGAAGATAACCGTTTATTTTTTCAGGTTCCAACAAAGATAGTAGCTCAGCTATTGTTGGGATCCGCCAGTCAGTGAAGCCTGCAAAACAGTTACTGTTAAGCTGAGCTATATGCTCCATGGCAGCTTCATAGGGAAAATTCATATCTGATCCTGACTGCTGCCACATAAGACCGGTCGCTTCATCCACTATAGTACCATTTTGACCAACTTTATATCTATTTTCAACATATTCAAAAGGTCGGCCACTATCATTAAGGCCAAACACTTTTTGTGACTCATCTTCAGACACAAAAACCGGAGTATTTCTCAACCGCCATATCCTGTTATTATTAAAATTCTCTTCATTATCTCCAGTAGGCTCTGAAAGTAGCGGCATTATTTTAGAGGACGGAAGTTTGACTTGAGATTGTGCCATAGGCTGCTTGTCAAATAGCTTTGCAGAAAGATCGGAATCAGGATGAGACGATAAAATTTTTATCCGGCTGGTTATTGGTGCTTTAGATAATTTTTGCACAGTTTTATAGACTATATCATCAGCAGTAATACAATCTTCAAATTCAGAGAACATCTCATACACATCAGAATGACGATTTCTGGGATTTTTATGAAAACACTTTTTAAAAAAAGCACGGTATTTCTCTGGTATCAAATCATAATTAGGAGACTTGTCCATGACTGCAAGCATAATACTTAAAACCGTCTCACCGACAAATGGCAGACATCCTGTAAGCATCTGAAAAAAGACCACTGTTGCTGCCCAACGGTCTGTGGCATGTGAATGGCATGCATCAAAAACCTCCGGAGCACTGTAAGCTGGAGTTCCAAAGGCCTCTGAGATATCATCATCTGTGCCAGAAAGATCGGAATTACTTATAAATGCATGGTCTCCAGCTTTTATGGTATCTGCAAATATAAAAAGATTGGAGGGCTTGATATCTCGATGAATAATACCATACATCTCCTGCAACTGAAGCCCCTTGAGTATCTCAATATAGTAACTACTGGCTACTTCTTCACTAAACCTCTCCTCTTTTACAAGGGCCTGCTCCAGGCTCAAGGGCATATACTCCATGAGTACACAACTCTGCCCAACTACAGTCTCCCCATAATCAACAACATCAACTATATAAGGAGATTGAAATTCATTAAGAATATTCACACCCTGAGTAACAACTCTATGTGAGAGATCGGTCTTGCCTGAAGAAACAGATTCCGCATGTTCATCCTCACTTGATCCAGATCTTTCCCAGTTAATTTTATGGTTAAATACCTTTAATGCACGCTTTCTTGCTCTGCTTTCAACAAGATACACAGAACCGTATCTACCCCTGCCAATAGCTTCTCTTAGCAGGTAATCTTTGAATATTGTTTTATCCTCTTCATAATGGCCAAATAGTTTTTGCATCATTAATGTCTCCAAACGACATCTATCTTCTAAAGCAGTGTGAGTATCCACTGATAAGTCATAAAAACCGTCATGCTGATCATAATGGTAACAAGAAGCTTCTTATAAAGCCAGCCAACAACACAGGCTGCAGCAGCCCCAATAATATAAGGATTTGTGTAAGTTAGATTCAGTATTTTTCCGTCAGGCATTAGTACCGAAGGTACAATGATGGCAGAAAGTACGGCTGGAGGGACATACCCAAGCGATCTTTCAAACAGTGGCGAGAATTTAATCCGACCGGAAACCGGAAACATTACATATCTTATTCCAAAAGTTACAATAGCCATGCCTGCAACCATAAAAAGCTCATCCATCTGAATATTTATACTTAACATCTTTGTTGTTTTAACCCTATGCACTATTATTTAATTTGAGTGTAAGCGATTTGGATCGAATTTAATGAGATAAAAATTTTTCTTTAATCCATGTCTTTTGAAGAGAAGAAGGTTTCAGTGGCAATACCAGCAGCAACCCCACAAACCGCAGCAACCATCAACCCCAGCTTGTGGGGTAATTCTCCGGCAAGTATGGAGACCGTTCCGGCAGTAAGAACTGAAATCCACATTGGTTTTGATACAAGATAGGGAATTACTATACCAATGAAAGTAGCGGGCATTGCAAAATCAAGACCCCATCCGGCTATTTCAGGAAATGCCTCACCAGCTGTGAGGCCAATCAGCGTGCATAGGTTCCAGTTAGTGTACATGAATAGCATGGATCCAAGATTGTAGTACTCTTTGTTAGGCAGATCATCTTTTTCATTATATCTGTTGATGGCTACAGCAAAGGTCTCATCAGTCAGGCCAAATGCCAAAAATATCTTCCACGGCTGACTGAGTTGTTTATAAAAAGGCACCATGGTTGCACCATAAAGCATGTGACGCAGGTTCACCACAAAAGTGGTCAAAACAATTATTGGCCATGCAGTACCCGCCGACACCAGACTTATACTGATAAATTGTGCTGACCCTGCAAAAACAAACATAGACATTCCAATTGTTGCAGCAAAAGAGAGTCCTGCCGTGGCAGCCAGAGTTCCGAATATGATACCAAATGGAATAGCACCCACAATAAGGGGGAACGTATCTCTTGCTCCTGCAAGAAATTGAT
>JADGBC010000154.1 GCA_015231705.1 Desulfamplus sp.
CCATGTTTAAACTCTTTTTGACTGCATATGGTTATAATGTGTTTGTGGCAGAAGATGGTCAAACCGGGCTTGAGATGTTTGAAAAAGAGCGTCCGCAGATTGTCTTTACAGATCTTAAAATGCCTGGAATGGACGGCATTGAGGTGCTCAGAAATATACGTGCTTTTCATGAAACTGAAGTAATAATCATCACAGGACACGGAGACATGGAAAAGGCAGTTGAAGCTCTGGATCTTGAAGCCTCTGATTTTATAAACAAGCCTGTTGAAAAACGGGCACTTGAATCTGCCTTGAAACGGGCTGAACTGAGAATCAAAAACAGAGGAGTTGAAACTTCTGAGCTTATTTTAAGCAGAACTTCTGATTCTGCCATCTGTTTGAGAATTTCTGGTAAGCTTACAGGTGCCTCGTCTGTGGGAAAAGAGTTAAAATCAAACCGCAAAAACTCAACTATTGATTATAAATCAGGTCGTTGTGATAAATCAATTTTAAATGACGAATCATTTTTTAAGAATATAGATTCTCTTTCAGTTGAGTTTTCTGCGGATTTTTCCATTAACAGAGATGGTTTTGACTGGCTTGTAGATTTCATGGAATGTGTCAAAGATCATGGGATATCCATAACCATGACCGGCCTGTCATACAACTATATCCGTCTCTTTCAGATGGCAGGCCTCCACGAATTTGCTAACATAATTGTATCTAAATATGATAACTGAATATAAGTAGTGGTTCTTCAAGTTTAAACTGTCGGGTGGATTTCAAAGCAATTCACCATTTTAAGTATTTTCCTACCCGACAATCAAACCTTGAAAAAACAGTAGCAATGATTGCAACTATTGTGGGATTACGGTCTCTGGAACAATATAAAAAGATCCCATTACTTTTGAGGATATATTAAGAATGACCAGTTTCTATGAAAAGATTCTTCAATTGAGACTCATGCACAAGCACATAAGAACATGATGTTAAACATGAAAATGCAAATACTGTTGAGGAAAAATTACGATGAGTAATAGTCGTACATTTGCTCTGCCCCAGGTACATGATGTAATTGCCCGTAAACGTCTCTATAAACTTCTTGACAGCAATCAGGATAAACGAGTCGTTCTGGTTCAAGGGCAGGCTGCCCAGGGTAAGTCAACTCTGGTAGCCTCATACCTGAATCGATTTTCTTCGCAGTCAGAGTCTAAGATAATTCCTGTGTGGCTTCATCTTGGAGCAAGTGAGTCTGACCATACCAGCCTCTTTGAGTTGATGACAAACGCTCTTTTACAGAGGATGCAAGATCAGGATGTTGGCAAAATAATGCAGAAGGTAACAGCTTCTCCAGCAACTCTTGGAACTGGTGAGGAGATTGCACGACAGGTTGACATTGTGCTTTCTATTTTTACCTCGATGTCAAATCCTGTTGCGTTAGTTGTCGACAATCTTGAATCCATTGACAGCAACGCCTCATCTTACACACTGATTCAGAGCATCGTGAATCATATATGTGAGAGTCCCCCAGGTGTTAAATTATTTCTAATATCCAGAAAATTTCCGTCTATTAATATTTCAAGACTTAAAATTGAGCATAGCTCTCTGATTCTTAAAAATGAGGATCTGGCATTTACTCTTGAAGAGACAGTACAATTTTTGGAAAGCCACTGCAGAGGTACCCTATCTACAGATTTAATCAGGAAAATTCACACAATCACTGAAGGTTGGCCAGGAGGAGTTGCTCTTATATCCGAGTCCATATCAAGAGATGTTGATATATCATCTTTTCCACTTCACCTTACTGCTGAAACCTTTGATTACTTCTCACGGGAGGTTTATGCACTTCTGCCTGAATCCATAAAACATTTTCTGCTTCGGGCATCCATGTTTGACGAGATTGACGAGGAGATGGCAACTGAACTGTGCGATACAGATAATGGTCATGAAATTCTGACCTATCTAGAGAAACGAAATCTTTTTATTCAACGGTTGATCGGCAGTCAGACTGCTGACGGTGCAAATCTATCCCATACAGTCAGCAGTTTGCCATATTATACTGACAGTACACCCCCGATGTCCGGCAGACACTATCGTTCCAGCAGACATCTTCCCAGCAACAGGCATATTCCTGTCTGTTACAGGTTCAATACTCTTTTTAAACAGTTTCTTTTCAAGGCTCTTATTCATGAAATCTCTTCTAATGAATTTAAGATCTTAAACAACAGAGCCGGACATTTTTTTGAAAAACGGGGTGAGATTGAATTGTCAGTCCGGTACTATCTTGATGGTGAAGACTACAAGATGGCAAGGGATATGATAAAAAAATGTGCTACTGATATTCTTGTAAGAGGTTTTTCACCCAACCTTGGTACATGGATAGAATCTCTGCCTCAAACGGTTATACAGAGCGATCCATGGCTTATATATTATCTTACTGTCACTCGCAGAATACGGGGAGGCAGAAGAAATGTGGATGACTTTTTAACTGCATTGCACCTGTTTGGGGTAAAAAATGACATAAGGGGCTGCATGCTTGCGACAGCACACCTTATTGAAGCAGCCGTTTTTGTGAGAAAATCTCCATCCAAGATTTTTGAGTGGATAAGATATGGGGAAGATATTCTTGCCAGGGAGAGAGACAATCCTCACTTCAGTTGGGCAAGAGCACTTTTATGGCAGCATATAGCATTTGGATACATCGCAGGTGAGGTTGATATACACAAGGGTATATCCTCTTGTAAAAATGCAATGATTCTTGCAAAAAGAATTGCCAACAAGGAGATAGAGCTCAATGCCTCAATTGTTATGGCGTTTGGCTATGTACGTACTGGAAGTTTCTCGGATGCCGAAACTCTTCTTAGAGATATCAAACCTCTCACCAACGAAAATATCCATCCTGAATACCGTGCACTGACCCATCTTGTAAGGATTGATTTTGCCCTTAAACAGGGAGCTTTCGATGATGCACAAAAATATCTTCATGACTCTGAAAAGGATTTAGAAAAATTTGGACTCATCTTTCTCTATCCTGGTTTTATTGAACTTAAAGCTATGCACAGGATATATACAGGCAGATTCCGTAGTGCAACTTCACTTGCCGATCACCTCTCTGATTTTTCGATTCTTTCTGGCAACACTTTTTATCTTGCACTTGCCCACCATATTAAAGCCATTATTCATTACCATACAGGTTGTTTTGAATTGGCCAAGGCAGAATCTGAAAAATCCTTGGAGATTATGCGTGAACAAAAGGGTGAAGATGCAAGGTTTTTTGCTGCACAGGCATTAAACGGGCTTATTCTGATGCAACAGAGTAACTATATGGATGCACAAAGGTCATTGAGTCAGGCACTTGATTACTTTGAAGCAGTATCATCAGGAATTTTATGGTGTGAAACAGAAGCCGCTTTGGGGATGCTATTTTGGAAAAAGAGTCAGCCGGAGCTGGCAAAGGAATATATTCTTAAATCACTGAACAGGGCATTTAAGCAGGGATACGAAAGATTTTCGCTGATGGCACCGTCAGACTTTGCTGAAATAGTGCTTCTTGGCATATGTTTTGATGATTCAAACACTCTTTTCAGTGCACTGTCACCGTTGATCGCAAATCAATCACATACTTCAGATGCTCTGTTGAAGTCAGATGTTTTTACGGAAAACTGTGTAGCTTTAAAGATATCATCTCTGCTGAAACACCCTCAGCTTGCCGGAGAGACCAATTCTCTTAACAGACTCAGGCATATCTATCGACTCTTACTGCCGCGAATAACCATTACAACTTTGGGGCAATTTTCGGTCTGCATCAACAACAAACAAGTCGCTGATAACATATGGGATGGAAACAAACCAAAACTTCTTTTAAAATCAATAATCTGCCACAATACAAAAGATATATCCAAAGAGATGATAATTGACGATATATGGCCGGATGCCTCCATGAAAGCTGGAGATAAAAATTTCAAGGTTAATCTGCATCGTCTTCGCAAGGCACTGGAACCGGATGTTAACAAGCGGGTCGGATACTCCTATATCACTATGGATACAGGACGCATATCACTTGATCCGGAATTGGTCACTGTGGATATTGATACTTTCAACACCCTTGCACGGCAGGGGTATGAAAAACTTGCACGGGATGAGGTGGCTCTGGCTCTCCTGTTTTTTGAGCAGGCAGTAACAATGTATAAAGGCGATTTTCTTGCAGAAGAGCCTTATGAAACGTGGATTGACCTTAAAAGAGATCTCTTGCGTACAAATTATATTGAAATCCTTATGACCATGGCCAGAATCCATGAAGATCAGGATCAGCCACTGCAGGCCGTGGAGTATCTTAAAAAAGCGATACAGGCTGATCCTTTGCATGAAGAGGCGTACCAGAATCTTATGATCGTTTATGCTGATGCAGGGATGCCGACTGCCGCTACAGCTCTTTATGATAAGTGGCGGCAGGTTGCAAGAAGCGAACTTGGAGTTGAACCTGGCCCTGAGACTCGCAATATTTACAATAAAATTCAGGCACTTCATCTTAAAAACAGCCATGTTATTCAGTTTAAAAAAAGATGACTTATCATGGTCGTTCATATATAAAACTCATCGGTCATAAATTCTCTTGGTTGCTTAAGAGATATTATCGTACAGCTCTTCTAAAAACCTCCTGAAATGAGATTCGTTTATCTGCTGACTCTTTTCCATTTACCAAACTGGTCTTTACCAAATTTTCAGATCTGCCTGCATAAAACTCCTTCACAAAAAGTGAATTAATCGAAAAAAGCATGGTGTTGAGATGTTCAAGGTCAAGCAGATGCTCTCTATTCAGGGTGATATCCTGAAAGTTTTTTGGGCAGTGGTCAATGCGAATATCTTTAGAAGTATCAGCATCACAATAGAGTCTTTGAGTGGCCTTGCTAACAATCTCCATGTCACTTCGTACAGCTATGGGATAGCCGTGAGTTCTGCATATAAGAGGCCGTACAGGATAGATCATGCACAGATCCTGATTAAGAAAAACACAGTGCTCTTCCCCAATTTTGTTATCGTCTCTGCTACCGACATCGTCCATCCCTGAAACATCGTCCATATATGAAGCAGTATCTATTTTCAGGTAGGTACTCATTGAAAATGCTTCAACAGGGTAAACTGTGAGATTCCTGCAGCAGCCACTACAGCCTGGTCTGCATTGCATATGGGGTGTAAACTCTCTTTCTATTTTTATAAGCCAGTCATCTACCCTCTCAATAAGGAGTTTGTAGTTACGGAGCAATGTTTCAGGTGCTTTATGGTAAAATGATTTAAATAAATTATTTTGTTTCATATTGAAGAAATATAGAACCTCCTTGATATCTACGCATCAGCCATAACTTTTCTGTGCTGAGACAATATATTGCTCTAGGGGCGTAGTGTCTGTCACTACGTCCCCTGATACTATGAATAAAATATAAGAAGTCTAATTCTATTTTGTCAGGTTGCGTTTCAAAATATCTCTAAACTCTTAAGATTTGGTGTCTGTTTCTACAAGTTGCTGTTTACCTGGAGGCTTCAAACAAGATTTTAAACTCTCCATATCCCTCTTTTTCTAAATCTTTGGCAGAAATAAAACGTAATACGGCTGAATTCATACAATAGCGAAGCCCGGTCGGTTCAGGACCATCATCAAATAGATGGCCTAAATGAGAATCAGCCTGTTTGCTGCGAATTTCTGTTCTGGTCATGAACAGGCTTTTATCAACCTTTTCTACAATATTTTCCTTGACCAGTGGACGGGTAAAACTTGGCCAGCCGGTACCCGAATCAAATTTATCCAATGAGCTGAACAGCGGTTCCCCAGAGATAATATCCACGTAAATTCCTGGCTCTTTGTTATCCCAGTATTCATTGCGAAACGCCGGTTCCGTTCCCTCTTCTTGAGCTACTTTATATTGCAATGGAGTAAGTTTTTCTTTGAACTCTGCTTTACTCATCTGTTTCCACACCCCTTCTTTTGTCTCATATGCCTGCGTTTCAAAAAGCGAGATCGCTGTCAAAACAAATATGGATCCTATAGTAACAATACCTTCGCCAAAAACTTGAGGAGAATAATAAGTTAAGAGCATAAATTTATGTAAAAATGAGGAACAACTCTGATAATATTGAATTGAGAGAGACAATAACATCAGAAGGAGTTCCTCATGTCGAAAATTATGCCCTATTTGGAGTTTTTAAGCCAGAATTTTCCTAAACAATTTGTAAGGCTGTTGGGGGTTGTGAGTCAAGCCATGCTGTGCTGCAAAGGTCGCATAACGATGCATGGATTGAGCAGATGGAGCGGTAAGGGAGGAAGTTATCGTAGTATTCAACGACTTTATGGAAGTACAGTGAACTGGCTGCAACTTAATTGGCTGTTTTTCAAAAAACACCGATTGAAGAAAGACGAAGTGTATTTGCTTGCCGGTGACGAGACCACAGTTACCAAATCTGGCAAATCAACATATGGTTTAGGACGTTTTTTCTCTTCTATTCATGGTCGAGCAGTAAAAGGATTGAACTTTCTGAGTTTATGTCTTGTGGGAGTTTCAAGTAGACAGGCAGTACCATTATTAATGGAACCAATGGATGCCGGGATGAAAAAAGAGACACAAGTCAAGAAAAAGCCGACCAAAAGTAAAAAAGTAAAGAAGAAAAAAGGCACTGGCCCAAAAGGACGCCGAAAAGGAAGCAAAAACAAAAACCGAGCTAAACCTGAGTTGACACCTTATCTTGAATGGATACAGAAACAGATTAAACAGACTTTAGCCATGATAGGTGACCAGATTATGATTGCCTATTATGTATATGATGGTGCATTCGGCAATAATGCCTGTCTGCAAATGGTCAGGAGTTGTGGCTTGTCTATGATTTCAAAACTTCAATGCAATTCTGCCCTATGGTATCCTTACAAGGGAGAGTACAGTGGTCGCGGTCCTCGTCGCAAATATGGAGACAAAGTTGACTATAGGAATATTCCTGAAGAGTTCCTTAAGAGCCGTAAAATAGAAGATGGAGAGGAAGAGCGGATTTATCAAATTGAAGTATGGCACAAGGATTTTCCTGCACTATTGAATGTAACGGTGATTCAGAGAATACAGCTCAAAGATGGAAAGACAGGACATGTTGTATTATTCAGTGATGACCTTGAGTTGCCATACGACAAGATGATTTTGTATTACCGTCTGAGATTCCAGATTGAGTTTACTTTCAGAGATGCAAAACAATACTGGGGACTGGAAGACTTTATGAACATAAAAGCCACTCAGGTCAAAAATGCGGCTAATATTGCCATGTTTATGGTGAACCTTTCCCGCTTTTTAACAGAGCAGAATGTCGCCAATACGGAACCAAGTATCCTGGATATCAAAATACGTGCTCAAACCGCATTCTATCTGGATCTGATATTAAAAAATAACCCTGAAATTGCCAAGGTTATTTCTTTTGAAGAATTACAAATGAACCTTGCTGATATAGGCTGTATTCATACTCAGAAAAAGGCGGCCTAATTGGCGAAGGTATTGAGGATTTTACATGCTTTTAAATGCTATCAGCATAAGATCCGGATTTCATTTTGGACTTGGCATTTACAGAATGGCTTTTATGGGATTGGGACTGAATATTACCAGCGGAATGATTCTGATTCCATTT
>JADGBC010000155.1 GCA_015231705.1 Desulfamplus sp.
TCTCTTCTGACCCGCCGACTATGCTTTGGTCAGGTGGGACTTGCACCCACTGGGTAACATTAACAAATTTCTTGGAGTTCGCTTACTCCTTTCCCGATGTTTCGGATTTATCTTGACGCAATGTAAACTACTTTTGAGGTGATATGAAGCATGCCAAAATATTACTGAATTGTTACTAATTTAGATACGGGCACAAGTTCGGCAGTTTTTTTAAGATTTGGTATCTCTTCTTTAAGTACAGAATATGTCTCTTTATAGGGGTGGCCAATTGCAATGGCTGTACCATTTTGTCTTGCGATACGGATCAACTCCCTGAACTGTTTTTCTATATAACCCTTATCTTTTATATTATCCAAAAAAATATCCCGGCTTGCAAAGGAAATTTTGGTTTGCTTTGCAGAGGTACTTCCTGACGATTGATTGGATGTCAGGCTATCGACAAAAAATAGGTTCTTTTTTTTAAGAATAGTAAATATCTGGGTCATCTTTGGAGAAAGGGTTGTCAACCTGGATCCCATATGGTTGTTAACCCCAAGGACATATGGTACAGTAGAAAGATTTTCGTTCAACACATTTTCTATATTCTCAGATGTCATATTAGATAGAATCGCACCATATCCCGGGTTAACTGAAGGGTACTGAATGGGCTCCATTGGCAAATGAAGCATGATCTGAGTGCCTCTTGCATGAAGTATCTGTGCAATCTGTCTGCCGGACGGAGATCCAGGGAGAATTGATATGGTTATATTTTTGTCTATATAACTTATGGCATTGGCTATTTTGGGGTCATATCCCATATCGTCAATTATTATGGCAATGAGAGGTACTTTGTTCTTTTTTTCGGGCCCTGCAACAGGAGATACGGGTACAGCAGAACCTACTTCGGGTATGGGATCAGGATGATAGTCATCTGCCTGCCCACCATTTGATCCCTTTTTACTAAAATCTGTTTTATCATCCCCTAACTTTTTTTCAGTATGCTGGGAAGGCTTGTGGCTCTCTACAAGCCCCTTATTCTCTTTATTATCCTTATCCGTGTTCTGTTTTTCTGGAGCATTTTTATCATTTTTACTAGCAGGATCTGCCATCTCCTTTGGGTCGGGCTGGTCATCAAAGACTTCAAATACAGGTCTGTCGGAACTTACTGACTTCTTATTGAGAACTGTTTGTTGACTTAGCTTTTCCGTTCTATCATTTTGTGTCTTGTATGTCTGACTCCAAAAAAAATTGCTCAACTTTTGGAAAGAGCCGTTGAAATATAGATCAGCTAGCATGGCAAGTGTCACCAGTAAAGAGATCAGTAGACAGATGCCAGCCAGCCCTTTCATCAGCTCATGGAGAAGGCTGTATGATTCGGTTATCTCTCCATAGGCATCCTCTTTTTTTTCAGATTTAATAAATCTCTCTTCTGGTTCAAATAAATTATTTTCAGATAGATCAGCATTTTGGAATACCGGCTGATTTTTTCCGGATTCTTCACCTTTTGGGTGCCCGTTTTGTTCATCTTTTTCAGGACGCACTGTTTTAGTTGAGTTCACTGAAAACGCCATAACCAACTAAAATATCAAGTGCCCTTTGAATCTGTGGGTCTTTTCTCAGCTTTTCAATATCAACAAGAGATTCAGAAGTTTGAGATTTTGCATTGTCTTTTATCTGTTTTCCCCTCTCGTTATTTTCAGATTTCCCTGGGTTCTTATTTTTTCTATTTTTCTCAAACTTATTATTTTCAGAATCACTCTCTACTCCAGGATTGCTTCTATTTTTTACATCCTCTTTGTCGGGCTCCAGATGATTTTTAAGATCTTTTTCTCGCAACATTTTTTTTATGGGAGATGGCTCTTTTTCCGTATCATCATCATCTTCTTCACTAAAATTATAAGCTACCTCAATGTCGGGTTTAATCCCCTCTGCTTGAATAGAGCGTCCGTTTGGAGTATAATAACGGGCAATCGTATATTTCAAACCAAAACCATCCCGCAGAGGTTTGACGGTTTGTACAGAACCTTTACCAAATGATGTAGTACCAAGAATAAGTGCCCTCTTATGATCTTGAAGTGCACCTGCAACTATCTCTGATGCACTGGCACTGCCACCGTTTATAAGTACTGCAAGAGGATATTTTCGGTCATCAGGGGTAGAATGTGCTTCAAAGATTTCTTTCTGCTGTTCAAATCGCCCTCTTATGGATACAATTATTCCTTTACTAAGGAATATATCTGAAACTTCTGCAGCTTGACTCAGAAGTCCTCCAGGATTATTTCTTAAATCAAGAATCAACCCTTTTAAAGGCTTATTTGAAGAGGACTCAAGTTTTATAAGTGCGTCTTTAATTTCATCTGCTGTTTGGTCTCTGAAGTTGGTAACCCACAAATAGCCATACCCAGGTGCGAGTGTTGTACTTCTTACACTTGTCATCGGGATAATATCTCTGATTAAATTGTAATCAACAGGCTCCGCAATGCCCTCTCTGATAATGGTTATGACAACAGACTTTCCCATGTCACCCCTCATTTTTTTTACACTTTGCCATAGCTCTAGGTCACTTGTTGATTCACCATCAATCTTAATTATTATATCACCTGCTTTGATCCCTGCTTTGTATGCAGGCGTACCCTCTATAGGTGATATAACTGTCAGCATCCCTTTTTTCAGGGCAACGACAATGCCTACACCGCCAAATTCGCCTCTTGTATCATCCTGAAGCTCGACAAAGGCTTCAGGAGGCATAAAGCTTGAGTGCGGGTCAAGATTGTTTACCATCCCCTTAATAGCATTTTGTAGCAGTTCTTTTGTATCCACCTTGTCAACATAGTTTTCTTCAATCTCCTGCAGAACATCCGAAAACAGCTTTAAGGCTTCATAGGTTTTTTCATTTCCTGCTGTGGTAAAACTATAGAATCCATCCACCACAGTAAGGGTAAATGCTGCTAATATGACAGCTATCCAGTATCTGAATAGCTGTCGAACCTCTTTTTCCATTTTATGCTCCTTTGTCCGTGCATTTGTACTATTTAACAAGGTTGTAATTGTCAATCAAACAGATTATCCATACGTAATTATGCCCATTTTTAATTAACAATTATGAAAAGATCAAAGTAACCATTTTGGTTAATGATAGTCAATGATGATGGTTTGACTCAAAAGAAATTTACTGATATATACGCACTGTTGTCAAGGAGTGCTGCAAAACAGTTTTCCTTGAATACAAGCCTTCACTGAATCCGCATCAACGGCTTCTTCCTTCAGTGAAGGCTTTCTTATAACGGCCATGCCCTGATGGGCCAACGAAAAATGAAAGTCCTATAATTACGGCCAATTCAAGAGACTTTCACATAAACATACACATTCAAAACAATATAGATCCTCAAAGCATGGCCGTTATACCTAAATTGAAAGGATAAAATCAAATGAAAAAAAGATTAATAGAGCTTCTTTGCACAAGATCATTTAAATACAGTGAAGAAGCCATATTCAAACTTGCATCAGGAACTATGAGTCAATTTTATGTAAATTGCAAACCTGTAATTCTTGATCCAGAAGGGATGTTTCTTGTGGGCAATCTTATTTTTGATGAGATTCGTGATTCAGATTGTGCCGGTGTCGGAGGGCTGACATTTGGTGCAGACCCCATTGCCGTAGCAACCTCATTTGCCTCCTATCTTGGGAAACGGCCTGTAAAAGCCTTTTCAATAAGAAAAGATCAGAAGGATCATGGCGTGATAAAGTGGGTAGAAGGAGATATCTCAGCAGGTGAAAAGGTTGTCATTCTTGAAGATGTGGTGACTACCGGAGGTTCAACAATAAAGGCAGTTGAAAGAGCAACGGAACAGGGACTTGAAGTGGTACAAGTTATTACTCTTGTCGATAGACAGGAGGGCGGGATGGAAAAAATTCAGGAGCATGTTGATAAGGTATCTGCTATTATTACCCGCAACGATCTTATGACATGGATGACAATTAACATGGGCTGAGTGGTGTAGTATTTGCTGCAAAGAAATTACCGCATTTCCAGACCGTACAGTCAGAATGGCTTAAACCATGATATAATGTAGATTGCCTCTTGCAAATAGCCTTAAAATAGTTTTGAGGCAGCGTTAATCTGTCAACAGAGTATCCCGAATTTTTTATGATATATATATAACAAGTTGCTTGAAAAAAGAATCTAAAAAGAATAATGAATGATATCTGTACTGCAGATGATTAATTTACCGTGAAAATGCATATGCGATTTTCATGTCTGGGGGTGCTCCATACAGTGGGGTATTACGGTTTAATTAAGATTTAGGAGAAAAATAATGAAGTGTAAAGAGTTTAAAATACCCGGCGTTCTATTTGTGTTACTGTTGGTTTTACTTTCGGGATGTGCACCGCATCAATTCAAAACTGATCTGTTCTCCTCATCTGAACATGAATCACAGATTGGCCCCACAGCACTTGCGTGGGATGGTAAGAATTTAATCATGGGAACGACAAACCAAATTGTATTTGCCCGTAATATTGTCACAGAGCCTTTTTATAGTTTTTCTAAAAAAGATACGATGTTAAATGGTGGTGCCTACAGCTCAGGAAGATTTCCTGGCCCGCAACAGATGGATTTAGATGTCTGTGGCATGGCATGGGAAGGGGAATGCTGTGGCGAAGGTTTTCTATGGATAGCGGATGCAAAAAACGACATGATCATAAAAATGAAACCAGACCTTAAGCTGGTCTCTCAGTTCAAGTCTCCAGTCCCTGCCCCCAACGGTATTGCATTTGACGGCAAATCTCTATGGATAGTATCCAAATACAGCTTCAAGATTGTTAAATTTAATCCTGACATGCAATCCATTGAAAATATATACTACTCTCCAATTCATCGGCCTACAGGACTCACCTGGGACTGTAATGGCTATATCTGGGTAGTTGGAATTGACGACTGTCGTACAAGCGAAAAAAGATGCTATAAGCCCCGTCTCCTGAGCATCGATGTTAATAGTGGAAAAATTGTTTACGAGGCAAAACTGCCAGAAGCGATCACCAGACCAACTTCAGTTGCTCTGGCTGAAAAACATTTTTGGGTTGGCGATTACAATTTAAATAGAGTCTTTAAGATTCCTTTTGATGAAAAAGAGTTTATTAAAATGGATCTTAAGCCTGACAGTGTTAATCTTGGTAAGAGTCCCTCCCATGTTTCAAGAAAACCGACTCAAGAAGTAGAAGCAGGCAGCAGATAATGATAAGGATATTTGGAAGTTCAGTGCTGATTTCGTGAATCGTAAGTTGTCATTTCTCATACAGTATGGGTTGTTTTGAATCCTCATTTAACTCCATTTATTGTAGCAATCCCCGAGACGTCATGGCTGGTGAGGAGAGATATAAAACGTTAAAAAAACAAGGAGCAGATCATGTGCATTAATAGACCGTATCGTATAATAAATAATAGGGGATTTTTTCATTTCATTCCCAGTATAGTATACTCTGTTTTATTTATCTTCGTTTTTATGACTATTCAACTATTTTGTACCCCCCCCTCATTTGCACAACAGAACTCCGCTTCTGACAAGAAAAGCACATCAGGAGAGAGTGCAGCAAATCTTCAAAACAAAAAACTCTTGGTAAAGCAAGAAAGTGCTGCTTCCAAGATCGCTACCACGAATGAAAAACGGAATATTTCACCTGAATATAAGGGTGCTTATAGTGTCAAGAAACATGATACTTTATGGGATATTTCAGGTAAGGCTCTCAAATCTCCTGAAAGATGGCCTGCACTATGGGGTAGAAACCCCCAGATCCGTAATCCTCATTGGATATATCCTGGGGATACTATCTATCTTGATCAACACAATACACAGCCTGGCGTTAATCAGTCTGCTTCATTGCCACCTGTCGAAAAAGTCGAAGTGAATCCACCTTACTACTATTTCTATCCACTAATGGACAGTGTTGGATATATAAAAGATAGAGCCGTCACCCCTGTTGGTAAGATCATTTCTTGTATGCCCAGACACCAGAAATCGATAGATCAAGGCAATGGTGTCTATCTAATTATGAGTGATGAGTCTAACCTTATGGTGGGTGATCAATTCCAGATTCTGAGAACTTTTTATATTCGGGATAAAAATTCACCATCCTTTCCCCTAGTACATCATTATATTACCGGAGTTGTTGAAATAACCAAATTAAAGGCCAAGCCTTGTGAGTGTCATGAGCAGATATCTCAGGTAGAGGGGAAGATTGTTACAGCCTATCGTACAATTTTGTCTGATGACATTTTGGTACCCTATAATTCTGTAGATTCTAAAATCCTTGTCAGGCAATCCAAGGATCAGATAAATGCTAAAATTCTTTTTCCAGAAGATCATAAGGATATAATTTCAGAAAATTCCGTTGTTTTCATAAATAAAGGAAAAAATGATGGGCTTCAAGCTGGTCAGTTCTATGAGATTTTTAATCAGCCAAGAGGCGAGCTGATTGATTCAGATAAGTTCTTTGAAAAAACAGAACATATAGGTTCTCTTGTGGTGCTAAGTATTGAAGATCAAACATCTGCAGCACTCATAACTTATGCCTATAAAGATATTACGCCAGGGGATACTGTAGTCTCTCCTAATTCAGAAAATGCATTTAGCAATATTCCTCTTATGGGGCAGTATAAATAGTTATTATTTATATTAAAGTTGATAGAAATAGTCTCTTAAAAAGTCCTGAATTGGCATTTTAGAATTTAATAACATATTGATTTTATTGAACTCATGTTTTTCTAATCGGTATGACTAGCAAGCTGGCATGCCAGTTTAGATCATGAAAAAATCACAATGGTCTTTCTTGTATTAAAAATCTCCTTATAAGTATTTAAAATCAAGGTTTAAGTATAATTATGTTGACACTTATCCTATGATATGTTTTTTTGTGCCGGTCAGGTCAGAATATGTTCTATATAGGTATTGAACAGTGTAACACTGATAAGGTGTTATATATATGTTGTAAATTATTTTAACATTTGTCATTAATTTCAGGGAGTCATTGAACTTTTAATATCAGACTGGGAACATTGAAGCCCAAGAGCAAACCCGTCTGTCCGTATATATAGATTTCTAGAAAGGTGTTTTGGTTATACACATTTATTATTGTGTGTATAAAATTATTTTACCAAGTAAATTATCTAGGAAGCTATATCAATAGACACTGCCTCTATATCAACAGATGAACTATCTGCCGAGCAGGTGCCTATTTATTATACTAGACTGACATCTTTAAGTAGATTAAGAAGGTCATTATGGAATTGAATATATCTTAATCGTTTGATTTGCTTTGGTTCTTCTGTATTATTTAACTATCAAATGAGGTAAAATTCATTGAAACTATCATTTAATATACTTAATTCACCCTCCAACAACCATCCAGTAATAATCACTCACCCAATAGCAACTAAACGTTATCATATAATCATTTATTTGTTCATAATACTTTGTTTCTCTTTTTTAATTACTGCAACTTCTCCTGAAACTATCTTTGCAAGTGTTAAAAAACATAAGCTCATAACCAAGTCTTCGTTAAAGGCCACAACTATGAAGGCTGATCCGAGTGGCCCTTCTGAAATGTTTCTATATTTCGTAAAAAAAACTGGTAATAAAATTC
>JADGBC010000156.1 GCA_015231705.1 Desulfamplus sp.
CAACAATGCCTTCAAGTTTACGGAAAAAGGCGGCATAATTGTACGGGTTTATGTGGGGGAAAAAGGGTGTGATACTACGCAAAAAGATAAATCCGAACCCCATGACTTGAAACATGCCGAACAACTTCAAGTTAGCGATTCTATTTTGTGGCTTAATTTTGAAGTGGAAGATACAGGCATCGGTATTCATCCTGACGAAACAACTAAAATTTTTGCCCCATTTGAGCAGACGGAAGCAGGCCGCCTGACCAAAGATGGTACGGGTTTAGGCTTGAGCATCAGTAAAAATTTTGTTGAATTGATGGGAGGCAGGATAACCTTAAAAAGTAAACCAGGAGCCGGCAGCCTGTTTCGTTTCAGTATTGCAGTAAAGGAAGTTCAAACACTGGCCACCAAAGAGGTGGATAATAAATCAGGGCTTGTTCATTCTATTGATAAGGTCGTATCTGCTGCTAAGTTTATGGATGGAATTCAAGTTTCGTCTGATGCTGCATCTGTAGTTACGGATCGTTTTTTGGCATTGCCCGAGACATTTAGAACTGACCTTGAAAATGCTTTGTTGCGGGGGGATATGAAGGCAATTGAATTTTTGATATTACAAATTGGAGATAATGATCCGGATCTTGCCGCAGGTCTTCGAACGTTGTCCCACAATTTTGAGTATGAGAAAATATTAGCTATTATTCACCAAGCCGTTTATAAATGAACAGCTGACTTCAATTCTGTTTATGAAAATCTGATTTTCAAAATAACCGGCACGGCCGGAGCGAGGTATTGCTCTTGGCCACAACGAAGAATGAAAGTCTCATGATTACAGCTATTTTAAAAGATTTTTACATAAAAATAAGGTAATGATTATGGATAACCATAAGGCAAATATCTTGATAGTGGATGATACAATAGCGAATATGAGACTTCTGGTTGATCTCCTGGGTAATCAAGGATACCTGGTTCGTCCTGCCCTCAGTGGAAATATGGCATTGAAAGCTGCTGAAAAAGAGGCTCCTGATCTTGTGTTACTGGATATTTTAATGCCGGAAATGGATGGCTATGAGGTCTGCAGGATATTAAAAGCAGATGATAAGTTAAAGGATGTACCGGTGATTTTTATCAGTGCCCTGGATGATGTCTCTGACAAGGTCAAGGGATTTTCAGTCGGTGGTGTTGATTATATAAGCAAACCATTTCAGATAGAGGAGGTGCTTGCCAGGGTTGAAACTCACTTGACACTCCGGCGTCTCAGACAGGAACTTGAAGAGAAGAATATCCACCTTAAAAGGATGAACAGTGAACTTTCAAAATCTCTGGATGAGATAGAAACTCTCAGAGAGATACTTCCGATCTGCTGCAACTGCAAGAAGATAAGAGATGACGAGGGGTATTGGCAACAACTTGAGGCCTATTTTAAAGAAAATTCTGGGATTGAATTCAGTCACGGTATCTGCCCCAAATGTGCAAAAGAGTTGTACCCTGATCTCTACGAGGATAAATAGAGTTGCTTAAGATTTTACCGTGAAAATGTATTTCACGGTAAACATGGAGGATATGTGATATCCGTGCTTGTTTTGTGGTACTTGTGTTTGTTTTTTATTGTTTAATCGTCAAAGACTCATTGAGATCCATCTGAAATCTTACAGGTCCCCTGTACTGATTCTCATTTCCAAACCTTGTGTGAAGAGCGTAAGCTGATTCAGGGTGGGACCATGATGTGGCAATGGCTACATGCCCCTTTGGAAACGGAGTGGTTTCAACCTTGATGAAATCGAGCGGTGCAAGAGCTGTCTCTTTCTCCACCAGATCATCATTTTCTCCATAGCAGAGCAGCCAGGGAATTTTTTTCTCTTCAATGGCCTTGAAATTAAGAGTTCTACCAAACATGGTTACAGGCAAAGTGCCATCTTCTGTAACAGGAATATTGTATGACGCAAAACTCATCCCTGTTATGGCAAGCGGAATATCGGTTCGTTCATTTTGAAGCCAGTAATTTAAAGCCAATGCGGTTTTGCTCAGTTTTGTTGATGTGCTTTCAGCTTTGGCCACCATGAACATGTCCCTGAAAAAAGAGACTATAGGGGCTTCGTGTTCAATACTTTTGAGTTTGTAAACCCAACCCATCAAGTTGCCGTCAGCAACCTTATTGCCATTGGGAAGAGTCTTTGTACCATACATAAGGTTGTTGAACCTTGGTGGAAGACTGTTCAGGAAGTGGCCAAGTCCCCTGCTTCTTGTTCCATCCATTGGAGCCACACAGGTTATAAGGGCATCCACAACAGAATCAAGCTCACCTGAAAGAATATTGCAAACAGCACTGTATCCACCCTGGCAATATCCGTTAATGGTTACCTTGGGGCCATGTTTTTCCATTATCTTCTCACAGAAAAAACGGGTATCCATTGCATCATCTTCCATTGTCATTACCTGAAAGGCAGGGGTGGTAAGGATATCTCTTGTTAAACGAATGTATGTGGGGATACCCTGATTGGCAAAGCAGTGTGCATAGCTTCTGTTCTCCCCAGGCAGAAACCCGAGGATATTGCTTCCAAGCACAAAAGGCGGAATTATCAGAACAGGTTTGGAAGTTTCATCTGTTTTGATATTGCTGTCCGTTGGTTGAACTTGATATATCAAGAAGCGGTCTGTCTGTGCAAAGGGCTTCTGATTTCCCTTTTCAAAGTGAAATCCGTACTCCGGCTCAATATCTTTAATAGCTTGAGGAAAGAGCCTGGTTACACCATTAATCATATCGAACTGGCGACGAAAAAAATCGTTGATCTTATCACCATCACGTTGATAAATGGTATTGCATACAGCGTCACACCAGTTTTTTAACTCTTTTTTATAAAAATCCTCCAGAGCACCCATGCTACCTGAGTGGTATCTGGAATAGAGTTCAAGATTAAAATCAAGCAGTTTCATGTAGGCATTCCACTGTTCTAAAGGAGACTCTTTGTGCTTTCCTGATAGCTCTGCTTTGCTGAAATAAAAGGTGGATGTCAGCCAGGGAATAAAAAAATCACTATTGTATTTACTGATGCCTGTAATCAGATTGTTAGAAGCGTTAAGATGCTCAAGAAACAGACTTGATGCTGGCAATAATTCACACACGTCTGAATTGGAAAATATATTCATAAGATCTGAACTCGAGAGCAGCTTTGTGCAGATATTTTCAAAAGAATTTTTTTTATCAGCAACAGTATTCATTACACAATCCTCCGCAGTGTGAATTCAGCCCTCTTTTAAGCGATTATCAAAGCTGAATGCTTAATAAAAAAGCCAGCATCTGTTTGTATTCGTCAAGATGCTGGCAAGTTTTTGTTTTTTCGAAGCAAGTTTTTTTAATTGGTGGCTTTATCAGTTTTTTTAATGGTACCAGCATCTGCCGATTCATTGATTTTAAAAACATCCCTCATTTTCATAAAATTGGTATCAATATATGATTTGTAATTTTTCCTGTTTTTCTTGATAAGATCCATCCAGTATGTGCATATTTTAAGTGTGTCATTTGGGATCAGCGGGTTTTTTTCAATGGATTTACTGATCATTTGCTCGCTCTGATCCTGAATATTGCTCATCATTTGAAATGAGTTGTCAAAAATATTCTTTTGAAAGTCAATAACCTGGGCAACCACTTTTTTATTATTATCCATTATTCTGCTCCTGATATATTATCTTTGTTGAGTCTAAAGAGGTTAAACCGTTATTTCTGGTCAAACATCTGTTCAAATTTTGTATAGCCGTCATCAACTGCTTTTTTGAAATCATCTCTGGCTTTTTTACTAAAGTCGATACTCTCTTTAATCTGTTTTTTTACATCTTCTGTTACCCCTGGGAACTGTCCCAGAAAACCGTTCAACATATTTTCTGTCTGATCCTGAACAATGGCCATTGCATTGAATGTGTTGTTAAATACTGTTTTTTGAAATCCGATCATCTGTTTTGCAATTTTAGCTGTTTCCATCTGTCTGTTCCTTTTTGAGTTTAGTTCTGTTTGATTAAAGTTTGTAGCTGTAAAATTTTGGTTTAACAGATTTTGTCTGATCATTAAACCAAAACTGATTGTCTCTGTATGTGCAACACAATATATAGATTCTTAATTGATTGTCAATCAAAAAATTGTGCAGTGCACAAAAAAATAAAGAACGAAAACTAAATGGCCTTTTTTTTAATAATCTGTCAAATCAAAGCGTTTCTTTAGCATATATGCTTTTTAAAATGATGTTGACAAAGAAAATGTTGCAATGTAGCATCATTATATGGTCAACTAGAGCATTACAGCAAATAATGACAACAACTATCAAGGACAAGACCTTTGGTAAATAAAATAGCAATAAAAAAATATCCCAATCGAAGATTATATAATACAGAACAAAGTAGCTATGTCACTTTGGAAGATGTCGCGGCCCTCATCAAAAAAGGATTCCGCGTTGAGGTCACTGATGTGAACACTGGTGAAGATGTCACATCGTTGGTACTGACTCAGATAATAATGAACAAGGCCAAGGAGTCCAATGCCCTTCTTCCGGTCTCATTGCTCCATCTTATCATTCAGTTTGGAGAGAATCTTCTTCATGAATTTTTTGAAAAATATCTGGAGAAGACAATTGAGAACTATCTTGATTACCGCAAACGGATGGATGACCAGATCCATGCATATCTTGAAATGGGTATGGATTTTTCAAGTCTGGCAGGCAAGACATTTCAGGATATTGACCCTATGAAATTCTTTTCCAATGTAAAGAGCAGAAGCCGAGATAAAGATCAGGGATAATTAATTAAAATAACAATAAGAGGAGGCAAGGCAAGTTATGGGCAGAACAATAGAAGAGCTTAAAGTAGGCGATTTTGAAGAATTTTCAAAGACTGTTTCAGAATCAGATATTTACCTTTTTGCCGGTGTAAGCGGCGACATGAATCCGGCACACATAGACGAACAGTATGCTGCAAATACCTTTTTCAAAGGAAGAATAGCCCACGGTATTCTGGTCGGCAGCTTTATCTCAACAGTTATCGGTATGAAAATTCCAGGACCTGGCACTATCTATCTTGAGCAGCAATATAAATTTCTTGCTCCTGTCCGTATTGGAGATACGATTACAGCCAGAGTCGAAGTTGTTGAGATAAAAAGCGAAAAGAACAAAGTTAACCTCCAGACCAGATGTTTCAACCAGAATGGAGTAATGGTCATTGATGGAAGTGCTGTAGTAAGTCCTCCAAAACAGAAAAAAACAGCAATAACCGACAAATAACGGGTGCCAAAAAAATATATTCATACCTCGGGATGGCCAGAATTGAGCTATCTTTTTTTCGATATTTTAAAAAACGACACAAGTGATTTAAGGATATTATTATGAACCAGTTCACCATGCCAGAGCCGCTTGAGAAGGCTGTAAAAACTTTTGAGGATGGCTATGACTACTTAATTGACAGTACCCAGAGATCAGTTTTGTTCTGGGATATCATCCGCAAAAGAGGTAATGGCTATCTTGAACACCTTCATATGGGACAGCCTCCTGTCCTTGTATTTGATTATGAGGTGATAAGTGATGGTAGAAAGAGAGAAAGACCTGTAAATTATCAGCTTGTAAAGATACTTGGAGTAAAGTTTGATGCAGAGACAGACACAGAAGAGCATCTTATTCAAAGCATTAAAGATGCCCAGTCACCAAAAGCCAAAGAGGATTCTCGCAAGCGTCCTATAGTGGTTATTGATCCAAGAGCAGGACACGGCCCTGGAATCGGTGGATCCAAGATGGATTCACAGATCGGAGTTGCCCTGAAAGCAGGTTATCCGGTCTATTTCATGATGTTTTTTACATCTCCAATGAAAGGTCAGACTATTGCAGATGTCCAGCAGTGTCAGGTAAGTTTTTTGGAAGAGGTATTCGCACGCCATCCACAGGCTCCTAAACCTGCTATTATCGGTAACTGTCAAGCTGGATGGGCGGCATCACTTATTGCTGCCGATAGACCGGATGTGACAGGACCTCTTGTGCTGAATGGCTCTCCTCTCTCATATTGGGGAGGAGTGAGGGGTGGCCATCCGATGCGTTACAGAGGAGGGCTTTTTGGCGGAAGCTGGCTTGCATCTCTCTCCAGCGATATTGGAAACGGAAAATTTGACGGGGCTCAACTTGTTGAGGGATTTGAAGCCCTTAATCCTGCAAATACCATCTGGAGCAAACTGTACAATGTCTATTCCAAAGTTGATACTGAGGAGCAAAGATTTCTTGATTTTGAAAAGTGGTGGGGCGGCTTTTTCCTTATGAGCCGAGAGGAGATAAGGTTTATTGTAAGCCATCTTTTTATCAGTGACGAACTTGAACAGGGTTTTTTAAGGCTTCATGAGGGCAGATACATAAATCTTAAAAATTTTAAAAGCCCTATTCTGGTATTTGCATCAAGAGGGGATAACATCACTCCGCCTCAGCAGGCTCTCAACTGGATACCAAGAGTCTATAAGACGACTGAGAAGATCAAAAAATTTGGACAGGTCATTATCTATATGCTCCATGATGATGTGGGACATCTTGGCATATTTGTCTCAAGTAAAGTGAACCGCAAGGAGCACAAGGAGATCATAGGGTGCGTTGAGGCGATTGAGTTTCTCTCTCCTGGTCTTTATGAGATGGTTATTCAAGAGGAGGCAAGCCAGCCCTGGCTTCATGATCACGGGGTAAAATTTATAGAACGAGACGTAAAAGATATTACCGACATGGATGATGGAGAGGAAGAGGAGGAGGCATTTCATTCTGTATCTTCAATTTCCAGCTTTAATGATAAACTTTATCAGGATTTTGTTAGTCCTTGGGTAAGACACTTCTCTTCTGACATGTCTGCTGATTTTATAAGGCAGATGCATCCTCTTAGATTGGAAAGATATCTGTTTTCTGACATGAATCCCATGATGAGTCCTATCAAGAACATTGCAGAAACTGTAAAAGAGAGCCGCTTTCCGGTAAAAAAAGATAATGTTTTTGTGGAGATTGAAAAGAGCATTTCTGATATGATTGTCAACTCTCTGGAGTTTTATCGCAAGACAAGGGACGATCTTTTTGAAACCATGTTTTATACCATGTATGGAAACAATTGGTCAAAATCCTTGTTTTTCAATCCTGAGAGCCAATCTGCGGCAAGTGCCAGTGGAGTTAAAAAGAAAACAACACAGATGTTTGAGGAGATTCAAAATCAGTTCTGGCTCACTGCAATGAAAACAGGCGGTTTTGAAGAGGCTATTATCCGTATTATCGTTGCTGTCACAAGGGCTGATAGTGTGATGGGCATGAGTGAATATGCTGCTGCTGAGAAATACATCAGAAATGATGAACGGCTTAAGAAAATCACGCCGGAAAGAATGAAAAACATGATACGAGAGCAGTCTGCTATTGTGGAAAAGGACAAAAATTTGGCTCTTGCAACCCTTGCCGATCTTCTGCCTGACCAGGAAGATAGATTTGCAGTTGTGGAGTTTGCAAATATGATTGCCAATTCTGATGATGTTCTAAATCCAAAGGAGATATCTGTTCTTAAAGATATTGAACTTTTTCTGCTCAAGGATATGTTCTCTTTTCCATCCGT
>JADGBC010000157.1 GCA_015231705.1 Desulfamplus sp.
AAACAATGTGATTTGAAAGTCATTCCAATGGTTGGCTGGACAAGAGATATGTTTTTTAACGATACAGGCCTTCCCTGGGTGCCTCCATCCCCGAATCTGCCCACCCTCATCTGTGCTCTTGTCTATCCTGGACAGGTGATCTGGGAGGGGACAAATATCTCTGAAGGCAGAGGCACAACCCAGCCGTTTGAGATATTTGGAGCACCTTTTATCGATACGAAAAAGATCCTTGATGCACTGACTATTCTGGCTCCGTATGAAGATGGTACATGCAATCCACGTATCACTGGAACTCTCCATCTTCCCGGTGCTGTTTTAAGACCTGTTTCGTTTGAACCCACATCAGGAAAATGGCAGGGCCAGGTCTGTCGGGGCTTTCAGATACATGTGGTTGACCCCTATCTTTTCAAACCATACAGAACATCCTTGTTGTTGCTTCAGCAGATCAGGCGGTTCCATTCCGATCAGTTCATCTGGAAAGAGCCGCCCTATGAGTATGAGTATGTAAAACTTCCGATTGATCTGATACTTGGTGACAGGTCAATCAGAGAAGCTGTTGAAAAACTTGAAGATATTGATATTCTTGAAAACTCATGGCAAAAGGAGCTTGATGACTTTAAACAGATGAGCAAGGAGTTTTATCTCTATGTATGAAAAGGATAAGTTTCCTGAAAATACCATCATAATATATACAGATGGTGCCTCATCCGGAAATCCTGGGCCTGGTGGAATCGGTGTTTTTCTAAAATTCAGAGAGCATGAAAAGGAGATATCTGAATCCATCGGCCACACCACCAACAATATCGCAGAGTTGACAGCTATCCAAAGAGCACTTCTTGAGCTTAAAAGATACGATCTGCCTGTGCGGCTCTATACAGACAGCAGTTACGCCCTCGGAATACTGACCAAGGGATGGAAAGCCTCTAAAAACCAGGAGCTTGTGGCTGATATCAGAAGATTGACTGGCAAATTCATGGATCTGAGGATAATTAAAACAAAGGGACATTCTGGCATCGAAGGTAATGAAAGAGCGGACAAGCTGGCTACACAGGCGATTAAAAAAAAATGAAAAGTCTGAATCAGGATGGTCATGATAAAAGGATAAAGGCGGATTGGCTTATCCTTGACATCCCGGGCATCCTGATTCAGACAAATGCAAGGAAACCTGAACCGAACAAAAAAACGATCAGAGCATCTAATTTGAGGATTAATACAATGAGATCCATCTCCAAAAAGAAAACTGCCGCAGGAAAGGTAAAACAGAAAACCAGTTCACAGGATAAAACCGGAATATCCGGCCATCTTCCCCTCAATGCAGTTGTGGCCAACAGAAACGGTGATATATTCGAGCTTGAAGATTATGGTGCTGCGGCTATGGATGGTGGGCAGCCGCATCTTTTGACCCGAGGTGAATCAATTGAGATGCCGTATGGCAGCGAGCTTATGATGCTGCCAAATACAAGGCCGCTGGTTTTCAGCTTTGACAGGGGAAGGTTTGAGGTTCTACATGAAAACCCATATGAGCCGGAAGAAGAGATCTTTCCGGTGGCAGTATTCAACTCTCCCGGGTATGTCAACCGATACTTCTGTGCCTATGAACATATCGAATCTGACTATCTTCTGCCTCTGTTCTCATATGGAGCGTGCGGATGGGAAGATGGTGAATTCAGATCCGCTGCTATCTGTGTGGATACCGAGCCAAGACAGGATTTAAGATTGATGCCACATGAGGGAATAGTTGCAGGGGTTGAACAGATGAGGCTTAAATATTCTGACAACCGGCTCATGCGTCATTTAGAAAAATGTGCACTTCAGTACGGCTGCCCTGCTGCCAAGAACTTTTTTTTAGGAAGATATGAGGCACCCATACCGACCTCAACGGTCTGCAATGCCAACTGTCTTGGCTGTATATCGCTTCAGCGTGAGAATAATCTGATGGCATGTCAGGACAGGATATCGTTTGTTCCCGAGCCTATAGAAATTGCACAGGTGGCTCTTGAGCACCTGCCAAAGGTGAAAGAGAGTGTCGCAAGTTTTGGTCAGGGGTGCGAGGGAGATCCATTAACTGCATTCCATGTTATTGAACCTGCTTTGAGACTGATCAGGCAGACGACTGACCTTGGAACTATAAACATGAACACCAATGCCGGTATGCCACACCATCTGTCACGGCTGTTTGACGCTGGCCTTGATTCTGTGCGGGTCAGCATGAACTCCGTAAGAGAAAGCTGTTATACAGCCTATTTCAGACCTAAAAACTACACATACTCAGATGTTCTAAAAAGTATTGAAATAGCCGGGAATAAAGATAAGTTTGTCTCTGTGAACTATCTGAACTGCCCGGGTGTTACCGATTCAGAAAAAGAGTTCTTGGCACTAAGGAAGTTTCTTAAAAGCTATCCTGTAAACATGATTCAATGGAGAAACATGAACTACGATCCTCTTGGCTATCTTCGGAGCATGGAGCAGGCAGGAGGAGAGAGCCCCTCTCTTGGCATGGAGAGGATCATAAGAGAGCTTGAAAAGGATTTTCCCTATCTGATACATGGTTACTTTAACCCTCCAAAGGAAAGGACAAAGGGGATAAATTAGCGGAAATTTTAATCTTTATAACGGATTGTCTCAAAGTGAGATTATCCTATATATGTAAAAAGATCAGAAAAAAACAGAACTGTAAACGATGTTTTTTTCAGGTTGCAACAAACAGCTTAATTATGGTATGTCCATTTCATTATGAAACAGTATTTAATAGACGGGCTTAGACTCGAAGACTATGAAAAATTGAAAAGATATTGTGATGAGACCTTTGGTCAACCATCCCTTGGTTCCATTTACTGGGTTGAAATGGAACCTTCACTTATGAACTCCATGCAAAAAGATCATATGGAGTGTCAACCCCACTACTTTGCCTTTGAGCTTGAAGAGCAACAACTTTCATGTGAACTATTAGTGAGAATAAAGAAAAATATCAAATGCGACTGCATGAGTTATGCTGACAAAAAACAGAGAGAGTGGCTTATGGATAAAGTAGATGCCATTCTTGATGATCTTGAGATATCAATATAACAGGCACGGCCGGAGCGAAGTATTTGCTCCTGGCCACAACGAACAATGAAAGTCTCATAAGCACAGCTATTTAAAGAGATTTTCACATAAACCGGAGAAATATAAAAAGTCATGCTGAAGATAATACCCCTTGGCGGTCTGGGTGAGATCGGTCTTAATATGATGGTGGTAGAATATGAGGAGACCATTTTTATTATTGACGCAGGACTTATGTTTCCAGAAGATTACATGCTTGGCGTTGACATCGTCATACCGGACATGGATTATCTGCGCGATAACAAGGAGAGGGTCAAGGCCATTATTCTGACCCATGCCCATGAAGACCATATCGGGGCAATCACATATCTGCTCAGGGAGATTTCGGTGCCAATTTATGCCACTGCCTTTACCTTGAGCTTAGTTAAAAATAAACTCCAGGAGTTTGATCTCTACCATACTGCCATCCTTACACAGATTCGACCTGGAGAGAGCATAAACATCTCTCCTTTTGATATTGAGTTTATACGTGTGAGTCATAGCACAGTGGATGGTGTGGCACTGGCAATCAGGACACCTGTTGGGTTAATTGTCCACACCGGCGATTTTAAGATAAACCACTGTTTTGAAGAGGCCAATGTAACAGACATATCCCGCTTTGCCCGACTTGGGGAAGAGGGGGTTCTTGCACTTTTTTCCGATTCGACCAATGTGGAAAGAGAGGGGTACACAGATTCGGATCAGAAGGTTGGAGAGGCTCTTGCCAAGATTGTAGCAGAAAGCGGAGGGAGGGTTATTATTGCCCTTTTTGCCTCAAATATATTCAGAATCCAGCAGATCATAAATATTGCGATCCATACAAGACGCAAGGTTGTATTCAACGGCAGAAGTATTGAACAGACAGTGGCAGCCGCAAGAGAGCTTGGCTATCTTAGCTACCCTGATGCCATGGCAATTGATGTTAAAAGGGTCAACTCTATTCCCGATTCAGAGGTAATGATCATCACTACCGGAAGCCAGGGGGAGCCCATGTCCGCCCTTGCCAGAATGGCGACCGGATTCCACAAACAGGTTAATATTAAAAGGGGCGACAGTGTCATTCTCTCCTCCAAATCCATTCCAGGAAATGAAAAGGCTATATCCAACATTATCAACAACCTCTACCGAAGAGGTGCCAGAGTAGTTTATGACAAGATTGCCCCTGTTCATGTCTCTGGACATGCCTGCCAGGAAGAGCTTAAGCTGATGATAAGTTTAACTCGTCCCGAGTACTTTATACCGATTCACGGGGAGTACCGCCATTTGGTAACCCATGCACGTCTTGCAGAGAAGCTCGGTATTCCAAGAAAGAATGTTCTTCTGGCTGAAAATGGGAATATTGTCTCGTTTGAGCATCTTGACGCTACGGATTTAAAAAGTGGGACAGATTTTGAGAAACAAGCGGAAAAGGTTATGCAGCAAGAAAAGGGGACAGATTTTATTTTTGCAAAAAACAAAGCTCTCCCCTTTTCCGTTAAAGGAATGATTTCAGGAAACGTCCACAGTGGAAGGGTTCTAATTGACGGTAAGGGTATAGGGGATGTTGGTAGAAGCGTTCTAAAGGAACGAAGAAATCTTTCCGAAGATGGCCTTGTGGTTGTCTCCATGATAATTGATGAGGAGACCGGCATTGTGCTCTATGGTCCGGAACTTATTTCCAAGGGCTTTGTATTTGGTGCAGAGACAGGTTACCTTGTTGATGATGCCCAATGTGTAATTCTTGAGATTGTCGAAGAAATTGAGGCAGGTTCCCAGTCAAGAGTGGATCTTATACGCTCGCGCCTTCAAAAGGCACTTAAACAGTATTTCTTTTTTACAATAAGAAGACGCCCTGTGATTGTGCCTATTATCATTGAAGTATGAAAAAAGAGTTATTTACCATACTTCTGCTGTTCTTTGTAGTTTTCATATCTGTGAGTCTTATTTCACATTCTCCTAATGACCCGTCAGTTAACCATCAGGCCTTTTCATCAGATAATATCCAGAATCTCTTCGGACTTGTAGGTGCCCATCTGTCAGGTCTTCTTGTCGGGCTGTTTGGCTTGGCATCTCTTTGGATCCCGCTGTTTATATTTTTATGTGCACTATGGTATTTAACTCAGAAAAGCACCCGTCAAATTATCATGACCGTTGTGGGCGGTACTGTTCTGCTTTTTTCCACAGCAGGCATCCTGCCCATTATCAGGGAAAATGTCATTGTCCGTGGTGGTGAGATATCATCCGGAGGTTTGACAGGTTCTGCCATTTCAAGCTTTCTTGTTGAATATGCCAGTACGCCAGGATCTGTTATCATTCTTCTTTTTTTTATCTTTTCAGGTGTGGTTATTACCACCGGAATCTCTGCTTCTCAATTCTTGAGTGTTATAAGAGATTTCACTTTTGTCTTTTTACGATTTGTAGGTTTAAAGGCTGTAGAGGCCAATAATGCAGTCATGACAGTTGCTGGAAGAATAAAAGATAAAGGTGACAGGAGCGGATCAGGTCTAAATATTTTAAGCTGGGAAAGCCTTGCCAGGTTAACTGATTTTAGAATTGATTTTAAATTGATCTCCTGGAAAAAAGAGGCAACACAAAAAGAGGCAGGAGAAAAAGAGGCTGAACAGAGCTGTTCTGCCCTTCCTGTTGAACAGAGCAGTTCTGGCCTTACTGTTCAAGATGTAGAAGGTTCTGTTTCAGTGGACACTTCAGGCACGGTGTCACCGGATGCAGATTTTTCTCCTCTTACAGCTTTGACCCGAAGGATAAATAGCTTCTCCTCAAAAAAACAGGGAGAAGAACCATCAAAAAACAGGATACAGCCGTCAGAAAACAAAACAGAGCCGTCAGATTACAGAATTCAACCGTTTGAAAAAGACCTGTTCACTCTTCCGCCTCTCTCTCTTTTAAATGACAAACAAAAAAGTGCAGATGGGCCCTGATATGGAAGCACTAAAGCAAAAGGGCGAGATTTTAGATAACAAGCTAAGAGACTTTGGAGTAAAGGGCGAAATTGTAGATATCCTTCCTGGCCCTGTAATTACAACTTTTGAGTACAGGCCAGCCCCAGGGATCAAAATAAGCAAAATTGTAAATCTTACTGATGATCTTGCTCTTGCATTGAGTGCCTTAAGTATCCGCATAGTCGCACCTATTCCTGGAAAGGATGTTGTTGGAATTGAAATTCCCAATGACAAAAGAGAGATTGTTCTATTAAAAGAGCTTTTAGCCTCCTCTGATTTTATGGAGTCAATCTCTAAGCTCACCCTTGGACTTGGCAAGGATATTTTGGGCAATCCAGTTTCAGCACCAATGGATTCCATGCCCCACCTTCTTATTGCAGGGGCAACCGGAACAGGCAAGAGCGTTGGACTCAATGCCATGATCATAAGCCTTCTTTATAAAGCAAGGCCGGATGAGGTCAAGTTTATCATGGTAGATCCCAAGCGTATCGAACTCTCTGTTTATGACGGCATTCCCCATCTTATATCTCCTGTGGTGACAGACATGAAAAAAGCCACAAATGCCCTTTTCTGGGCAGTCAGGGAGATGGAAAGACGTTACGAACTTCTGGCACAAAACGGAGTTCGCAACCTTCTTCAGTACAATACACTGGTTGACCGCAAACTTAAGATTGAGAAACTTAAGCTCGATAAACTTAATGCTGACCATGATAATTCTGACTTTATGGCTCCGGAGATGGATTGCATTGATGAAGAGAGCAAGGTAGCTGGGGGAAAGAAGAAACCTGCCTGTCAAGAGAGCAAAGCAACTGAGGGTGAGGAGAAATCAGCCTGTCAAGAGAGCATTTTAAACACGGAAAACAAAAATCCTGATATGAACGAAAATTTTGATATGGAGGAACCGGCTCTTGAGAGGCTTCCGTACATTGTAGTTATTGTGGATGAGTTTGCAGATCTTATGATGGTGGCGTCCCGTGATGTGGAGTCAGCTTTGATACGTCTTGCCCAGATGGCAAGAGCTGCCGGCATTCATATCATTCTGGCAACTCAAAGGCCATCTGTGGATGTGCTTACCGGAATTATCAAGGCAAATTTTCCCACCAGAATATCATTTCAGGTCTCGTCCAGAATAGACTCTCGAACAATTCTTGATACCAATGGATCGGAAAGGCTTCTGGGCAACGGAGACATGCTTTTTTTGCCCCCTGGTACGGGCCGTCTCCAGAGGATTCAGGGTGCATACATATCAGAAGAGGAGATCGCAAGGATCACCTCGTTTTTAAAAGAGCAGCGGCAGCCTGATTATGTCGAGGATATAACTGAAAAAGCTGAAGATAATACTGGCGGCGATGATGAAGAGCCGTATGATGAGAAATATGATGAGGCAGTGGCTCTTGTTGCAAGAACAAGGCAGGCATCCATATCAAGTGTCCAGCGTCATCTTAGAATCGGGTATAATCGTGCGGCCAGAATAATTGAAACCATG
>JADGBC010000158.1 GCA_015231705.1 Desulfamplus sp.
TGCTGTGGCGACCAATCCTAAATATGGTTATAATCTTCCGGAAGGAAGAGTTATGGGGATGCGTCTTAAAAAAGATGAAAACGGCAGATTCCTTACCCAGTATGATACATCAGACGGATATACAATCAACAGCGTTGATGGTAAAACTGTAAACATCAACAAAATTCTTGTTCCCAGATACGAAGCCAACCCTATTATGATAGCAGGCGACAGCGATGGCGATTACAACATGATGACAGAACTGTCAGGCCTGAATGGTGTTGCCATGGTAAACAAGTACAATCCTTTGCAGCTTGTTCTGATAGTAAACCGTTTAAAAGGTGGAAATATCGGAGAGTTATGCAAGATTGCTGATGAACAGCTCTCAGGTAAGGGTAAAGCTGTTAACTCTACAGCGGTTGTGCTACAAGGCAGAGATGAGAATACCGGTCAATGGATTCCTACTGAAAAGACTCTTAAACTTGGCAAGATCGGGGATGAGAATCTTAAATTATTGCGTTGATATCTTTCGTTGTTTTTTAATCTTGATCCCCTCGTAAAAAGTCCTTAAGAGGATCTTTTTAGAGTCATAACTATCTGAATTGATTTATGACGGATTTTGAAAAAATGACTTTTTATAAGACCATCAATCTTTATCAGCCCTGAAGCTTCTTAAAGTTTATTTCAGGGCTGATAATCGTAAGCTAATTCGCTCCGTGCTCTTCTCCGCTGTACAACCTTCCATTTTTTGTCTTTAGAAAATCATTCAGGCCAATATCCTCCTGTTTTATAAAACCTTTATCAGGCAGAGAACCATTGTTGACCATCTCTATTATCGCACAGGCAGATGCAGCGGTTGTCCATGAAATTGCACGCCACTTTTTTCCATCAATGGTGACGGGATAGTATGCTTTTACAAATTCGTCACGGAATAGCTGTTTGTCCTGAAATCCTTCCGCGGAAGCGTGAACATAAACCACATCATCATTAACCGCAGGTTTGGCATTGGTCAGAATCTCTCCTGCTCTTTTTCTATCCTCACGCATAAGAAGTTCATGAAAGAAAAAATTCATCTGTTTTACATGACCCGGATAGCGAATACTCTTATAATCCAGGTTATCAACTTTGCCCAGATATGTCTCACACATGGTTCCAAGGCCGCCTGAAGTTGTAAATGCCTCAAGCTGAATCCCATGGATAAAAAGCTGTTCAATCCACTCCATGGGAGAGACCCATTTGTGCTGGCCGCCTTCAATAACCTCACAGTCATTAAGATACTCGTTGACAACCCCTTCCGGAGACCAGTTAAAGGCATATCCCAACAAGCCTGTAGGATGCTGGGGAAGTGCTCCAACCCTGAGTTTTATGCTGCGTATTTTGGTAAAATTGGATGCCAAGGCAGCACCAACAATAGCAATAAATCCAGGTGCAAGACCGCATTGAGGGGCCATTACAGTGTTGGCATTTTTGCTCATTTCTATGATCGCTTTTGTTGTCGGAACATCTTCGGTAAGATCAAAGTAGTGAACACCAAGTTTGTGGGCAACTGTCGCAACATCAATATTATAATTGTACGGCAGACAGGATATTACAGCGTCAAAACCCTTTAACTTCTGCTCTATACTCTCCATATTTGACATGTCGGTTGTGATGGCAGGAAAAGGAAGTCCATCTTTTGCATAAATATCTGCTCCGGTTACTTTAAATCCTGTTTTATGCAGCAGAGTGCCAACAAGACTTCCAACTTTCCCCAATCCCAATACCAGTACTGATTTGATTTTCATACGCTTTTAATTTCTCCTTTTTGATATAATGGTCATTTCATGAATGACACAACGAATCGTGAAAATAAACATTCATGGCAGTTGCGTGGCCCCAAAAAAAATATAAAATTAGAATGAATTTTAAAATTATAACTCCTCAGTCATAAGTTCTCTGATTTGCCACTACATGGAGTGTTTGACAACACTTTGATATTAAACATGTAGTATGAATAATGGGCACTTACGACTCACGAGAATGATAAATTAATGTGTTGTGAAATATTGACGGATAAGTCCACAAAAATCTTCTCTATGTTTATCTAATGTAGCAAATGATGTCACAAGTCGGACTAGCACCTCATTTTGTCGTAATTGGGTACCTGGAGGCAACACATCAGGATACCATTGGTAGAATTCAGCACCAGACTCTTGCAAAAAGGCAGATAATTCAGATGGCATCACAATAAAGATCTCATTAGCCTGGACAGGCCAGGCAATCTGTAAGTCCTTAAACGATGAGATATCTTCTGCTAATGCAGCAGCCTGTGTATTGGCATTCCTGGCAAGATCAATCCAGTGTTTGTCCTGGAGCCATCCTGTAAACTGAGCACCCAGAAAACGCCCTTTGGAGATTAGATGACCCGTTCTTTTTCTGTGATGAATGAAGTTTTCAGCCAGATCCTTTTTAAAAAAGAGGACCGCCTCAGCACAAAGTGCCCCACACTTGGTTGCACCTAAAGAGAGAACATCCACCCCCGATTTCCACGACAGTTCCGCCGGAGTAGACTCAAGAGAAGCTACAGCATTGGCAAATCTTGCACCGTCCATGTGAATCTTTAAACCATTCTCTTTTGCAACAGTAGTTATTGCCTTGATCTCCGCTGGAGTATATACAAGACCTGCCTCGCTTGCCTGGGTAATACTTAGAGCCCGTGCCTGGGAGTTATGTGGGAAATTTGTACCGGCTTTTTGAAAATACTCCAGAATATGGCCAGAAGTAATCTTGCCTTCTCCTTTTGAGATGGGGACAAGACGGGCACCTCCGGTAAAGAGTTCAGGTGCTGTAGATTCATCCAGTATAATGTGGGCATGGCTGTGGCAGAGAACCGATTCCCAAGGATTTACCAGACACGAAAGTGCAAGAGAATTTGATGCTGTTCCGGTTGCAACAAAATAAGCTTCCAGATCACATTCAAAAATTTCCTTTAGAGCATCTATGGCTTTACGACTCCACTCATCATCACCGTATCCATGTGCACAACCTTTATTAGCGGCATTTATCACCTCCATTACCTGTAAAGATGCTCCTGTCTGATTGTCACTACCGAAAAACATTAAATATCTCCTTGTTTAGATTAACTTCTGATTTTTGTGTCATTTGGGCAAGAGAATCAGAAAAAAATTGGCTTGTATTGATTAATATCTAAGGATTCCGTTTGTCTTTTAAAATATTATTGGAGATGACAATCCGTTGAATTTCAGAGGTGCCCTCATAAATGGTGAAAACCCTTGAATCTCGATAGTATCTTTCTACATCATAATCTTTTGTAAAGCCATAACCACCGTGCAGTTGCACTGCTCTTGCTGTGATCTGGTTTACCATTTCAGATGCAAAGAGTTTTGCCATGGATGCCTGCATCGTGAATTTCTCCTTTCTGTCTTTCATTGCGGCAGCTGAAAGAACAAGCTGTCTTGCAGCCTCAATCTGGGTGGCCATGTCTGCAATCTGCCATCTGATTCCTTGATGCTTTGAAATCGCACATCCAAACTGTTTTCTTTGACGGGTATATTTAATAGAGGCATCAAAGGCTGCTTGAGCAACTCCAAGTGATTGGGCAGCAATGCCAATACGCCCGCCGTCAAGACCTGACATTGCGATTTTAAAGCCGTCACCCTCCTTGCCAAGAATATTTTCAGCAGGAACCCGGCAATTCTCAAAAATAAGATCCGTGGTATCTGAAGCTCTCAACCCCATCTTGTCTTCAATATGACCGACACTGAATCCCTCAATGCCTTTGGGAACTAAAAATGCACTGATACCTCGGTGTCCGGCACTCTCATCTGTCTTTGCAGTGACAATAGTCATGCTGCAGTTCTTTCCTGATGTTATGAATCTTTTTGTGCCGTTTAGAATGTATTGATCTTTATCCCGCACCGCAGTCGTGGTCTGATTGAGTGGATCAGAACCGGCCTCAGGTTCTGTCAGGGCAAATGCACCGATTATTTTTCCTGAAGCAAGAGGAATCAGAAACTTTTTTTTCTGCTCTTCAGTACCGTATTTCAAGATACTTTCGCACACAATAGAGTTTTGAACCGACATGACTACCGAAGTGGATGCACAGGAGTAAGCAATCTCTGAAAGGGCAAGAACATAAGAGATCGTATCTGCACCTTCTCCTCCATACTCCGGAGGTATCATCATACCCATGAGACCCAGCTCCCCCATCTGTTTAAAGTTTTTTGCAGGAAACTCCTTTGTTTTATCCCTCTCTGCAGCAGTGGGGCCCACAACTTTTCTTGAAAACTCCCTGACCATGCTTTGAATCATCAACTGTTCATCTGTTAAGTTAAATAACATATATTAATGCCTCCGGATTGGATTTTGTTTAAGAATTGGTGGTTCAGGGTGTATAAACCACAACTATCAGCTCGGCATCAGTATCACCCACATTTTTAAGATCATGCTTAATACCGGAATTAAAGTGCAGAGATTCACCGGTTTTAAGACGATTTACATGCTCTCCTACAGTTATCTCGACCTCTCCGTTCAACACATATGAAAACTCCTCTCCCTCATGCTGAAATCCGACACCTTTGTGTGATTTTCCTGCCTCTACAGTTATGCGAAAGGCTTTAAGATGCTTGTTTTCAGCTCCTGACGTTAAAGGTGTGTAGGCATAATTGTCTGTTCTTTTAGCATATGCTTTAATTCTCTCCTCAGTTGTCTCTTCCTGTTCTTTAAGCAAAAAGCCGGAATCAACTCCCAATGCTCGTGATATCTGAAGAAGGGTCCCGACAGGTGGTCTTTTCTTGCCGGACTCAACTTTTTCTATAAACTCTAGTGACAATCCGGTCTCATTTGCAATAAAATCAATGGATAGATTTTTTTCAAGGCGTATCTGTTTTATTTTGATTCCAATTGGAACCAATTCATCTTTTTTTTTTGCCATAAATTATTCCCTCCAAAATTATATTAAGGATCACTGAACTCGGATCTGATTGTCACGGGTTCAAGTTCAGTGATCCTTGAGTCTCTCTTGTGTTCCGAACGAGCACTCAGTCATATGTTGTTAATAAAAAAATCTTGTTATCATTATAAATCCACGTCATATGGGTGTGGATAGCTCTTATTCAAGCTATTTTTTACTTATGGCAGGCCGCAACCTGCCATTTATTTTATGTGAAAGTCTCTTGAGACAGGCGTGATTATATGACTTTCATTCTTCGTTGTGGCGAGAACCAATACCCCCCGCTACGGTCGTGCCGGTTATCAGGATCAGCAATGTATTGTCAGAATTTGTGGCTATAACACTTTCTCAATCCAATTTTCTGTATCTTCTGCTCTTCCGTACTGGATATCTGTAATCGCATTGTTGAACTTTACAGCTATATCTCCTGGTTTTCCATCTCCTATACTCATGATCTGATCGCCGTACCTGATTTCTCCTACAGGAGAGATAACTGCTGCTGTTCCTGAACCGAAAACTTCCTGTAATGTACCGTTTCCATGGGCAGCAACAAGCTCATCCACGCTTATTTTTCTTTCAGAGACCCTCATACCCCATTTTTTACCAAGATGGAGTACAGAATCTCTTGTAACTCCGGGAAGAATACTGCCATTTAGAACCGGTGTGATAAGTTCGTTGTTGATGACAAAAAAGATATTCATTGCTCCAACTTCCTCAATGTATTTGAGCTCAACACCATCAAGCCATAGCACTTGGGCATATCCCTGTTTTTTTGCCTTTTCAGATGCGTAAAGGCTTGCAGCGTAATTGACAGCAGCCTTGTATTCGCCAACTCCGCCTCTTACCGCCCTTACATGTTCTGTTGATATCCAGATCTTAACAGGATTAAACCCTTCTGCATAATATGCACCTACAGGAGATAAGATAACAAAATAACGGTATGTATACGAGGCACGCACACCAAGGAACGGGTCTGTGGCAATTATAGTCGGCCTGATGTAAAGTGATGTTCCCGGAGTTTCAGGTATCCAGTTCTTTTCGACCTTCAGAAGGGTCTTTAGAGACTCCATAGCAAACTCTTCATCCAGCTCGGGTATGCACATCCCTTTAGCAGATTTGTTGAAACGCTTGAAATTTTCTTTTGGTCTGAAGAGCTGAACTTCCCCTTCAGAGGTTTTGTATGCTTTCATTCCTTCAAAAATAGCCTGTCCATAGTGAAACATCATGGTTGCAGGGGATAGAGAGAAATTTTCAAATGGTTCAATGCGGGGATTATGCCACCCATTTTCAGGATTGTAATCCATGTTAAACATGTGATCTGTAAACTGTGTCCCAAAACCCAGGGACGAATCAGCAGGTCTTTTACCTTTCTGATCTTTTTCTCTGATGGTTATTTCCACTTCAAGTACCTCCGTTGTTTTAAAAAAATGTAGCAGGGACAACTGTTTCGTTCTCCCTGTACCTTGATTATCATGTTTTGCTCATCTTCTGTTTATAGCCTCTGAATGTTCATGATGCAAGCCCATTTTTTGTGAACAATGTTCTCTTTATTGTGGAAGAAATACGTTTACCAGAGTGTGCTGGGTGGTTCCATTCCATTATGCAATCCTTTGGCACTACTGCCTATAGATACCTATCACATATATGTGCTGGCAATTGAATCAGGGTATGATATAAATCAGAATCTTGATTTTAATCCAAAGGATGCCCCTTTTGAGCTTTGGCACTTATTCTTTGAGTTTAAAGGTTGTCCTGGAGATGCGAGATAGTGAAAAAAAATGTTTGATCTTTGATGGCCTTGTAAAAATTTTCTGAATTGACATTTCAACCTGATCCGGAAAGCCCAGGAGAATAAAATTATGACAGATAAAAAAGCTATCCATCCTATTGTTATTTACTCATTGCTCATGCTGCTCTTTATCAGTGTCAGTCCGACAGTTGTCAGAGGTTATCCTGTTCCGGATACAGGTCAGACAAAATGTTATGATGTGGCCGGTGCAGAGATCTCCTGCCCATCACAGAGCCAGCCTTTTTATGGACAGGATGGTAACTACTCCATAAACCAGATGTCTTACACCAAACTTGACTCAGGCGGCAAAGATCTTCCTGCTTCTGCAACATCATGGGCTATGGTTCGGGATAATGTAACCGGCTTGATCTGGGAAAACAAAACCAATATGGATGGGCGAAAGGATTACAATAACCCTCATGATGCCGATAACTCCTACACCTGGTACGACAGCAACCCTGCCACTAACAGCGGAAGTGCAGGCACCAAGGGAGCTGGAGATGATACAGAGGATTTTATTACAGCCTTGAATGATTCTCAATTCGGAGGGTTCTCTGACTGGCGTCTGCCAACCATCAAGGAGCTTGGCTCCATTATTAATTACAACATTGCCTTTCCAGGGCCAATTATTAATACAACCTATTTTCAGGCTACAATTCCATCAACATATTGGTCGTCTACTACCTACGCAAACAATACCAGCAATGCGTGGAG
>JADGBC010000159.1 GCA_015231705.1 Desulfamplus sp.
CTTGCAAGTTTTGCATCAGCGGTAAGCATTGGTATTTTCTTTTTGTATGCAATAGCAAGATGTATTGCATCTAAGCTTCTTAGCGGAGTGTTAAATTGGGCAAGCCAGTTTTTTGCAATTGAATAATGCTTGGGCTGAATGGGAATATAAATAAAGCTCTTTTGATCTATATGTTTTTGAAATAAAGACAAGATATTGTCACCATCTTCTTTAGAAAGGGCATGTTCTCTGATTTTTCGTGCTATTGCAGAGGCAATCTCTATTTCTGTTAGCTGGCTCACAGCGGGGTTGTCCGTGTTGATTAATATACTTTCTACCTGATCTCTCATGGACTCAGGGCAGTAGTATGCAACCAGAACACTTGTGTCAATGTAAAGCATCAGTAGCGTTCCTCTTCTCTTTGACTTATAATAGTTTTACTGAGTTCCTCCCCTTTAATATTAATTCTTTTCCGGAAATTTTTTAGTTCTTTTAAAGGAGTCGGCTTGTCATCAATATTGGTAATGAGAGCGACCCGTTTGCCTCTTCGGGTTATAATGATATCCTCCCCTTTTTCAACTTCATCCAGTATGGAGCTAAAGTTGCTCCTGACTTCTTTTGAGTTAATAACAAGCATGGCTTTCTCCTTTTCCTTATATGTAATTCTGGTGCTCACTCCAGGTTGGCAATTAAAAGGTACGCTTGAAGGCTATTTTTGTCAATCCATAGCATATCTTTGATTCAACGCTGTTAAAGGGCTCTATAGCAACTAACAATTTTTGTCATCCTTCTGCCAAAGATTGACCCTGATTCATAAATCTCAAGCTCATCCATTTTATGATTTCCAGTTCAGTATTGATCACATATTTCAATATAATCAGCATGTTATTAACAAATATTATTGGTTGGCATACTACCTGCACTAATACTTGCCAAACAACAAACAGTTTTTGTTAACTGTTTTTTTTACAATCAACCACAATTTTTTTAGGAGGTCATTATGATCCAGAGAATTAAAAAGAATCAAAAAGGTTTTACCCTTATCGAACTTATGATCGTTGTTGCCATTATCGGTATTCTGGCAGCTATTGCAATTCCAAACTTTCTTCAGTATCAGATGAAAGCAAAAACTGCGGAAGCAAAAACCAATATTGGAGCCATTAGAACCAGCCAAGAAGCCTACGCTGCTGAGAATGACGTTTATCTCCTGGCAGGGCCCCAGCCTGCAGCAGGTGGTTCTACAAAAGTCGCTTTTGTTGCTGCAGGAACTGATTTTGCTACTATTGGTTTTGCTCCTGCTGGACTGGTCTACTATTCATACGGAGTTGCCGCTGGTGGTATTGTTGCTGGTCGTGCCGCTGGTGGTGCGTCAACGGGGACAGGTGCGTTAGGTACTACTGCTGCTGTAAGAAATGGTTTAGCAGATATTTTTATAAATACTTCGTCAGACTTGGATAATAATGCTGCTTGTGGCGGTTTTGGTGCTACTGATCATGATCCTGATGTAATAGATTTGGCTCCAGGTGCATTTTAATCTGAGTTTTGATATTAGCTTCTTATAATACTTGAAAAAAGCCTCTTCTGAATAAATCCTCAGAAGAGGCTTTTTAGTTTTCCTGCCAATACGTCCTCCGTACACTTGAAAGAAAGAGGTGGTTTATGTCAAGAGATATAAATAGGAAGGGATTTACTTTAATTGAAATAATGATTGTTATTGCTATTATTGGTATTTTGGCTGCTATTGCCATTCCAAACTATTTACAGTATCAGTTGAAGTCAAAAACATTTGAGGCCAAGGCAAATATAGGAGGTATAAGAATATGTTTGGAATCATTTAAGGCAGCCTACGATTTTTTCCCAGTCTGTGCCGTGAATCCTGCTGCTATTATTGCAGGAAAACAGCCTTGGGGCGTGCCAGCCGCTGGTAATGGATGGACTGAAATTGGATTTCAACCGGCAGGCAATGTATATTATATATACCAGGTTGCTGTTGGCGGAGTTTTTGCCCCTGCTGTTCCTGCAAATAGCGGTGGTATCGCTGCTGCTAATCTTGCTAATAATATGTGTATAGGCGTTGCCGGAGACCTTGATGGAGATGGTGTAAATGGAGAGTTTGCTTTTTCTACTAATGCAGGTGCTGTTGCTACAACCGGAAATATCTTGGGTGTTGTTGCTGTAAGCGACTCGTTGATAGATCTTGTTCCAGGCGAATTTTAACTGTTTTAAAAAGAATTAAGAGTTTTAATTATGATAAGTGCTTTAAATACTATCAAAAACAAAACTGTTGTTCTATTGACCAGCATGGTTATGCTTGTCTTTATTCTTGTCAATCTGCAGTTTGCAATTGATAAGAGATTCCCTGACTCTTCTTTGCAAGAGAGTTTTCTCTATCTTCCATCTGGACAATTTATAAAAGGTGCCGCTCTTGCATACGATGAAATGGTTGCTGATTTTTTATGGATCAAGGTGATCGGCTATTTTGCCACACATGCAAAAACTGACAGGGATTACAGGTGGTTTAACCATTTCTTGAATATAATTACAGAGCTTGATCCTTACAGCCAGTATGTTTACGAATTTGGAGGCATTATACTGTCCGCTGAGATGGAGAAGCCGGAAAAGAGCACTGAACTTATGAAAAAAGGTATGGCGAATGTGTCAAAAAATCATGAAAGATACTGGAAATTCCCATTCTTTATAGCATTCAACTACATGTACTATCTTAAAGATTTTAAAAAAGCGGCTGAGTATCTTGAGATTGCAGCAAAAGATCCCAGAAGCCCAACCTATCTTCCCATGCTTGTCGCAAGACTCTATGCAAATGACAAATATCATGACACCGCAATAAAATTTTTGTATGAAATGCTTGCTGACACTCAAAATCCGGAACTCAGGCTGCAAATTGAAACAAGAATAAACGACCTTACAAATGACAGAAACATAAGAATCCTTGAAAATGCAAGAGACCAATTTTATGAAGCTATGGGAAGATATCCTTTTATGATATATGAGCTTGTAATATATGGTTTTATAAACCGTTTTCCTGACGATATTGCAGATGGCGGATATCATATTGATTTCAAGGATCACTCCATTTTTCATTCAACACTGGGAGGTAAACTTGCATTGGGCGGTAAAGTTGATATCCCTATTAAAGATAAAGATAACAGACCCAATATAGATATTACTGTTCAAGAAAAAGATAAAGATTAAATAAGAGGTTAAAAGCGATGAGCAGACCAGTTGCTGTGAAAATAGAAGGACTCAGTAAAACCTTTAAAACCGGATGGGGAAAAAAATATAAAGTTCTCAGCGATCTATCTCTTGATATAAACGAGAATGAAATCTTCGGCTATTTAGGAGCCAACGGAGCCGGAAAGACCACCACCTTCAAACTGATATTAGGGCTTATCCATGCTGATCAGGGTGAAGTCAGTTTCTGGGGAAAACCAGCGTCAGACTATAAAAATCGCTCTCTTCTTGGATACCTTCCTGAAAACCCGTACTTTTATTCCTATCTCACTGCTTTTGAATCTCTTGATTTTTATGCAAGCCTTTTTGATATTGATCCAAAAACAAAAAGCGAAAGGATAAAAGAGCTTTTATCTCTTGTCGGGCTTGAACATGCAAAAGATTTGCAACTGAGAAAATTCTCAAGAGGTATGCTTCAAAGAGTTGGCGTTGCACAGGCGTTAATAAATGATCCAAAACTTCTGATATTAGATGAACCAATGTCCGGTCTTGACCCTATGGGGCGGAAAAACATGAGGGATATCATCTTGAAATGCCGTGAGCAGGGTAAAACAATTATCTTTTCAACACATATTATCTCTGATGTAGAGGCAATATGCGACAGAGCAAGCATTATTGCAAAAGGAGAGTTGAAAGAGATTATTGATATTGACCAGATTATGGAGAGTCAAGACAATTTTTGGGAGATAGTCTGTCAGGGAAAAGATTTTAAAATGCCATCTATAGCTGAAAATGATTTTAAGAAAATTGTGAGTGGAAACAGAGTTATTTTAACAACATCAAGTAAAGATAGTGCATATATATTAGTTGATGAGGTAAAACGACAAAATTTAAATCTTATCTCGTTTGGCCCGCGGAGAAAAAACCTTGAGGAGATTTACATAAAAAGCACGGGGCAATATATTGAATCGGATCACAAGGAGATAACCAGATGAATAAAATAGCTGCCATTGCTCTTAATACTTTTCGTGAATCAATACGGGACAGAATATTTTACAGCCTCCTTTTTTTTGCTGTTGTACTGCTTGCCTTTTCAATGGTTCTTGGCAACCTTACTCTTGCAGAACCAGTCAAGATCATCAAGGATTTCGGGCTTGGCTCAATTTCAATTGTTGGAACCCTTATTGCGATTTTTGTCGGTATTGGAATGGTTTACAAGGAGATGGAGAAAAAAACCATATATGTGATACTCTCCAAACCCATTGCCAGATGGCAGTTTCTGATAGGAAAATACTGCGGGCTAAGTATTACGATTATAATTGAGGTTGTTGTAATGACGGTTTTGCTCTTTATCCTCTGCTATCAATATGTTCCTCAAATCCCGTTATCGCTATTTTATGCAATTATCCCGATTTACTTTGAGCTTCAGCTTATATTGGCAGTAGCTTTTTTATTTTCCACTTTTTCGACCTCATTTTTAAGCGGCATGTTCACCTTGAGCGTTTTTATCATTGGCCATCTTACAAAGGATCTGAAAATGCTTGCTCAAAGCGGAGATGATGTTGTGTTCCAGAAATTTGCCAATGGACTCTATTATTTCTTTCCAAATCTTGAAAATCTGAACTTCAAGGCAAGGGTGGTTCACAATCTTGGTGTGTCACTGCCTGAAATCCTCTTTTCACTGTTATATTCCGCATTATATACGGCTGTAATCTTGCTTCTTGCGATTTTTATTTTTGAAAGGCGGGATATTCCGTGATCAATTAGCATGTCGCTCAATCTTGCAAATCGGCTTGTCAATGCTTCAAAACTTTCAAGAGTATCTTGATTCAGCCCATCCATCAAATCTACACAAATGCATTTGTCATAGGAATATTCAAGAATATCAGCGGCTTTTTCAAGTTCTGCAATGTCATTGTCAAGAATGGAAAAAAGTTTGTTCATGCAAGTCTTATCCCTTTTTCAAGAGCTGTAAGGGCAAAAGGTTCAGCAGGGTCATCAACAATTATCAAGTCAATTTTTTGCTCTTCAACTTGGGCTTTTACAAGCCCCTTCTGAATCTATTGATTCAGGAGGGGTAGTTGACGAGAGTTAAATATCTTTTTTTAAAGGTTTCTATCTCATCGTCAGTCAAACCTGTATATTTTGCTATCTTGTCATAGGGCTCGCCATCTTTTAACATCTCAAGGGCGATTTCTGTCTTACCCTCAATTTTGCCTTCCAGCTTGCCCTCAATTCTACCTTTCATTTCACCCTTAAACCATGCTGTTTTTATGGAACTCTCACCAACACGCCAATCTTCTATATAACGCTCATAATCTGCCCGCTCTTCTTTGGATAACTTTAAGATATCAAGCTCCTCTGCCGCTTTCTTCAGCCCTTTGGCACTGAATTCGCTCTTTATTTCAGAATTTTTGAGAAAATATATCCATTCGTCAAGAGTGTTTTTTGCAAGGTTGTCAAACTCGGTTACCTTTAAAATATAGTATTCAGGAAATATATTTGCCACATTCTCAATATTTTTGAATCTGTTCTTCTGGGTAGGAGATAGTTCCAGCAGATCATCCTTGTGGATACCTTTGAATTGAGTTGTCCCTTTATAAACATAATCCTGACCATGACCAAGATCAAAATAGACAATGTTTATTGATATCACCCTGCGAATCATCTCATAGCTGAATCCTGAACTCATATTGTCAGTTACAAGTTTTGATGTCCCGTAAACCATGCGGTGAAAATAGTCATACTGAGATTCTACCTGCAGCTCAATAAGCAAAAGCTCACCATTCTCTGTTTCAGTAAGCAGATCAACACGATTATGTTTGTCATCAAATGTTGATTTGTTGCTCTCGCTCTCAAGTATCTTTTCTATTGTTATATCCTGCTTTATAAGCTCGGACAGAAAACCCTCTAATATCTCAAAGTTGGCTTTGTTCCTGAGAAGCTTTTTCATTGCCCAGTCAAATCTTACAAGACGTTCTTTCATGGTTGAATCCCCCTGAAATATCATAATCCTAGAGAGCTTTATGAAGCTCGCTGATCTCATAGTCAGTCAAACCTGTATATTTTGCTATCTTGTCATAGGGCTCGCTATCTTTTAGCATCTCAAGGGCGATTTCGATCTTACCTTCAATTCTACCCTTAATATTCCCCTCTATCCACGAGGTTTTTATTGAACTTTCACCTACACGCCTGTCATCTATATAACGCTCATAAGCTGCCCGCTCTTCTTTGGATAACTTTAAGATATCAAGCTCCTCTGCCGCTTTCTTCAGCCCTTTGGCACTGAATTCGCTCTTTATTTCAGAATTTTTGAGAAAATATATCCATTCGTCAAGAGTGTTTTTTGCAAGGTTGTCAAACTCGTTTACCTTTAAAATATAGTATTCAGGAAATATATTTGCCACATTCTCAATATTTTTGAATCTGTTCTTCTGGGTAGGAGATAGTTCCAGCAGATCATCCTTGTGGATACCTTTGAATTGAGTTGTCCCTTTATAAACATAATCCTGACCATGACCAAGATCAAAATAGACAATGTTTATTGATATCACCCTGCGAATCATCTCATAGCTGAATCCTGAACTCATATTGTCAGTTATAAGTTTTGATGTCCCGTAAACCATGCGGTGAAAATAGTCATACTGAGATTCTACCTGCAGCTCAATAAGCAAAAGTTCGCCATTCTCTGTTTCAGTCAGCATATCAACACGATTATGTTTGTCATCAAATGTTGATTTGTTGCTCTCGCTCTCAAGTATCTTTTCTATTGTTATATCCTGCTTTATAAGCTCGGATAAAAAACCCTCTAATATCTCAAAGTTGGCTTTGTTCCTGAGAAGCTTTTTCATTGCCCAGTCAAATCTTACAAGACGTTCTTTCATGGTTGAATCCCCCTGAAATATCATAATCTTAGAGAGCTTTATGAAGCTCGCTGATCTCATAGTCAGTCAAACCTGTATATTTTGCTATCTTGTCATAGGGCTCGCTATCTTTTAGCATCTCAAGGGCGATTTCGATCTTACCTTCAATTCTACCCTTAATATTCCCCTCTATCCACGAGGTTTTTATTGAACTTTCACCTACACGCCTGTCATCTATATAACGCTCATAAGCTGCCCGCTCTTCTTTGGATAACTTTAAGATATCAAGCTCCTCTGCCGCTTTCTTCAGCCCTTTGGCACTGAATTCGCTCTTTATTTCAGAATTTTTGAGAAAATATATCCATTCGTCAAGAGTGTT
>JADGBC010000015.1 GCA_015231705.1 Desulfamplus sp.
ATGGCTCCGAGCAGGATCAGCACAAGAACAATAGACCCGATTATCCCCCCCCACTTGACCATATCACTTATGGAGCTCTGCATCTTTACTTTGGCATCTTTGAAGTCATCTTCATACGCTCCCGCCCCTACTATCCAGTCCCATGGTTTGAAGTAGGTAATAGCCACAAGCTGCATACTGGGCTTTGTTTCACCCTCGTTTATCAACGGGTATCTCTCGTATGCAACTTCACCAGGATTGAGGCTTAGCCCTTTTTTTATTATAGACTGGATAAAATAGTTGCCGTTGATGTCCTTTGAATCCCAGACATTCTCTCCGTCTCTAAGGCCCCCTTTGGAGATTATATAACGACCTTCACGGTCAAGAACGTAGATGTGGCCAGTTTTGCCCAATACAGTTTTAATGATCCCCTTTCGTAACGCCTCGGTCTTCTCCTGCATGATTCCGTAGTAGAGAGCTCCGATTATTTTTTGCCCGCTGTCGTAGATCGGTTCGTAGGTGGTCAGGTACCATGCATTGACCACGTAGGCCCTTCCGTCGAATCTTTTTCCAGCCATCAACGCCTCAACCACAGGATTTTTGGTGCCATCTGGATTGGCTGCGGGAATATAGGTTCCTATGGCCCGTGTTTTGTTCAGAGTCTCAACATTGGTGCAGACTCTGAGCATGTCTCCCTTCTCGTTAATACGCTGGAATATGGTGGTGGTTCCTCCCACAAGACTCTTAACATGATCTACTACAGGTGAAACTTTGGAGATGCTCTCATTGTTGCCAAGCCACTGACCGCCCACCTTCATTTTGGGGATAGAGACTTTCACAGCTTTTTTGTCGAACTGATTTATCGCATTCCACTCTATAGTATCTGCAGGATCCAAAGAGACGTTGCCCATCCTGTTAAGAGCCTCCCAAGAGACTTTCAGACCGTTGGAAACTTCTGTTAATAGAAGATCGTTCAAAGACTCAAGCTGATTACCTACGTTTTGGACAACACTCTTTGTATTGAGCCGCATCAAAGTATCAAGCTCCTGATCCACCTGCTCCACAGCCACCCTTTCCTGGTAGAGAATGTTGATCATAAAGGTCAGAAGTAATAAAAAACAGGATGTTACAGTAAGAGATATAATCTTGATTTTGATACTCATGTTTTTTCCCTTTTATCTTAATCCGGTTCATACGGATAGAGTTTATATGAAAGTCTCAGTTAAGACACAGTTCTTATCAAAGAGACTTTCATAAGTTAGATTGCGGCGGTCATCCTCTATTTAGTCTAACGTAGAAACCCTGGCCCTCAGGGCCAGGATATTGACTCTTACTATTTTGCAATAACGTCCATGCCCTGATGGGCACAACGAAAAATGAAAGTCCCATAACTACGTCCAATTCAAGAGACTTTCACATAAAATAATTTTAAAGGTATCTCTCTCTGAAAGTCAAAATATTCGAACAAACTATATTTACATAAGCCCCTTCTCTCTTGCAATAGCCATATAGGTATCCACTACAGTTGGCGGTGGAACCCATCTATCTTTATCCTCTTTGCCCTCAAGGTGGATACTGTCAAAATCGCAAGCAGCCACACACAGACCGCATCCAATACACCTGTCCAGGTTAACGCTTGCAACGCCATCTACAGTGATGGCATCCATCGGGCATTTTTCCTCACACAGTTCGCAGGCTGTGCATGAATCTTCATTTACAACTGCAAAATAGTTTGAATTGACAGCAGTTGAAGGCTTGTCTGTCTGTTTGATGTAACCAAGAATCTGACAACAGCAGCTGCAGCACATGCAGATATTCATCGCTTTAAGGGCATTTCCAGGCTGAAGAACAAGGCCCTGAGATACCCCCTTGTGTAGAATCTTAAGTGCCTCCTCGTGGTCAACAGTTCTGCCGATACCCCGTTCCTCATAGTAATATGCTCCACCACCAAAGACAAAGCACCCGTCCTGCATGTTGTCACAACCTTTGCCTACCATCTTGTGTTCTGTACGGCATATGCATGGTGCAATGATGATCTTTGACTGTGCCCTGATGATATTTTCCGCCTCCTCGTAATTCATCACCTTCATGTCGGCGTGAACAGCCTGTGATACAGGAATAACCCTGAGCTGGCGTGTAGTGACCTTATCCTGCTCTTTCATCAGGAAAGGGAGGTACTCATTAACATCATTAATCAGCTCCTCTGTAAGTCTGTTTACCTGATATTCCCATATTCCGATAACAAACTGGGCTGTCATGTAAAGATCAACCCCTTTTTTATTGGAGTGCATGATCAGCCCTTTATGGGCCATATCTTTTAAAAGAGGAGCTAGGAGATTTACATCTTTCTGGGTACGTAGGGCAATGGCTTCAGGAGATTCAGGTATCATGACAAGCAAGGATGCAATTTCTGCCTCCTCTTCAGTAAATAGCTGCCTGAGAATCTTGAGTTCCAGTCCTGACTCTGTTGCGGGATATCCACATGGTGTGTTGTCAAGGTGTTGAGCAAGTTTTTTGTAAACATCTGTCATTTTTTGTTCTCCTGAATAATGTTTGAATGTCTGTTTTTTTGTGCTAATGATTTTGGCTTATCTATTATATAATTATGATTAGTTTACGATGGATAGCATTTGTGGCACAGAATAGAAAGTGGCATAGATGCCAAATTGAAGGTGAAAAGAGACATGGAAAATAAATCATGCAATTTTGCCTGTAAGCCTGTTGTTCTTGTCCCTGCCGGTAAGTTCAATATTAACAATCTGCCGTTTCAGCTCATTTTTATTCAGACTTGAGCCATCTCTTTCTTCAATAACTACCGAAAGATAATTGGATGTTATGGCAATCAGTTGTCCGGTTTGACCATCAGTTGTCTCCTGAATTACTGATTCAAGACAAGAGCCCATCTGGCTGTTTTCAAACTCTTTTTTTTTCATGGTTCCAAGTTTTCTTAAGATTGCACACCTTTTTTTGACTGTTTTGGTATCCACCCAGTCTGGATAATCAAATGCCGGAGTGCCTTTTCTGGGTGAAAACGGAAAAACGTGCAGATAGCTTACAGGAAGTTTTGCAATAAGATTCAGGGTGTTTTCAAAAGCCAGATCTGATTCTCCAGGAAATCCTACCAGAATGTCAACGCCAATAGCTGCTGTTTTAATGGTATTGTGAATCTTTGTAACCAGCTCCTCAAACAGAGCAGAATCATAGGGCCTTCCCATCTGTTTCAATATTGTGTCATCACCACTTTGGAGTGGGATATGGAAATGGTCACATAGTATAGGTGTCTTGTGGCTGTAATTTAGTAATGCAGGCGTAGGTGTCTGGTGATTGTGTAGTTTATTGCAGGATATAGATGTCTGATTTGCAATGTTGCCGGTTTTATCTGCACTGATTTTTTTAAAATCAGACTGTAATGTTTTCAAATCAGATCTTAAGGCAAGGCTTATGATCTGGTCAGTCAGCTCTCTGGGTTCAATTGAACTTAAGCGTATCCTGTGGATCGGCCTTAGACGTTCTATCTTCATCAGAAGATCGGTAAGTGAGACTTTTGTATGAAGATCAAGACAATTCTGTTCAATACCAGAACGGTCTTTATTAAAATGAAGGTCACTTTTTTTAAGATCAAGTCGATCTTTATCAAGATTAAAACCACCATTTTCAAGATCAAGACCATATGCCCCAACATGTATTCCAGTTAGAATTGCCTCTTTGTATCCTTTTGCAGACAGATGCTCAAGATGTTCAATCACTTCGTTCATGGGCATGCTTCTGCTTCTGCCTCTGGCATGCGGTACAATGCAGTAGGTACAAAAAGCATTGCATCCATCCTGGATTTTTAGGTATGCCCGGGTTTTGTTGCCGGTAACTGCAGGGCTGAATGTCTGGAAAGTGTCATTTGAATACAAGGTGCTGTCTGAGTATGGTTTGTTGCCTGAATACGATTTGCTGTCAGTCAATGACCGGATTGGAGGCAATAACGGTATTGCAATAGACGGCATTGAAATAGAACCGGATAAAACACTGCTTTCGGATTCAAGAATTGCTTTGGCTATTTTAAACTTGTCCCTATGACCGGTTATTATATCCACCTTGTCAATTTTCAGGATTTCATCAGGGGCTGTCTGGGCGTGACAACCTGTTACGATAATTTTTGCATCAGGATTGGATCTGATAATACTTCGGATCTGCTGCCTTGACTGCATGGCAGCTCTTGAGGTGACAGCACAGGTGTTAATAATGCAGATCTGGGCAAGTTCCGAATTATCTTCTCTTTGCCATCCGCCTGAGACAAGTTCTGCTGCAATTCCATCAGATTCATACTGATTTACCTTGCAGCCAAGTGTGGTAATGTAAAATGTTTTCATAAGACGTTGGCAAATCTCTCCGCTATTTTTCCATGCGAGTAGAGGTGGTTTATTCAATAAATCCTGCTCCTATCACCTGCTCTTGGTCATAAAAGACAGCACATTGTCCTGGAGTCACTGCAAGTTGAGGCTCGTCAAAAATAACTTTGACATTGATCGCATTGTAAAGGGTATCTGTGTTGTCAGCCGGAATCACAGTGGAGAGTGCTCCTGAATGGCTGTAGCGTATTCGGGTTGTGATCTTTAACGATGAGGTTGAAAGGGTATTGAAGTCGCATAACCAGTTGATATTTTTGACATAACACTCTTTTTCAAATAGCTCTTCCTTAAAACTTACAATCAACCTGTTATGTTCCATATCAATTGTTTTTACATAATATGGGGCAGGTCCCGGGCAGTTCAATCCTCTTCGCTGACCTATGGTATAACAGTGAAGGCCTTTGTGGATTCCAACCACCTTGTTGTCAGTGGTTACAATATCTCCAGGGGTAAATGGAATATCACATTTTGATGATATGAAATCTACAAATGAGTTTTCATGTATAAAGCAGATATCCTGACTCTCTTTCTTGTGAACCGGAACAAGTCCTCTTTTGGCAGCAATGGCGACAGTTTCCTGTTTTGTCAAATTTCCCAGGGGGAAAAGAGCGTATCTTAGCTGTTCACAGGAGAGCATGGAGAGAAAATAGGATTGATCTTTGAGTCTGTCTTTACCTTTGAGGAGCATGACCGGCTCTTGAACAACATACCTGCTCTGCTTGTCTATCAATACTTTACCTTGAAAATAGATTTGCTTTTCATGGTCGGGGGGAGCAGAATCCGGCCATGAGCGTTTATCTATGCTGTTGTTTGCAATATGTTCAGGGGATACTGTATTGATACTTTTTTTTTCGATATTATCTATGAATACAGTATCAATGCTGTTTCTTGCGATGTTTTTTTTTGCGGTGTCTGTTCTTGCATAATGTCCTGTTGCCAGAAGGTCAGCACCAAGATTGCGTGCAGCATCATAAAGCACACCAAATTTTATTTTTTTGTTGCAAACTATGCATGGATTTGGAGTGCTTCCTCTCTGGTAGGTCTCTAGAAAATAGGACACCACCTTTTTTTCAAAGATATCTTTTAAATCAATGCGGTAGATGGGAATATTGAGCTGACTTTGAAGATTTTGGATAATATCCATTACATTATCTTCTGCAACAGCTTCATAGCCTGTTGTGAAATGAATCCCAAACAGATCAGGATACTCCTGTTTCAGGAGAGAGGCGGCAACCAGTGAGTCAACCCCTCCGCTCAGAGCAATGGCAACATTTTTTTTGGGGACTTCACTAAAGGCTACACGGTTTTCTCTTTTAACATCACTTTGAGTGACCTCAAACGGATCATCTTTTTTCACTTCATCATCTCGTCGGTATTTTTTGAATAGAGCCCCATTGCCCTTGTGGGACAGGTCAATATGCACAGTTCGCAAACTGTGCATTTATCCTTATCATAAACAACCTCCATTTCAGGTCGTTTGATGGATAATGCCCCTGATGGACAAACTGCTGTGCAAGAACCGCAATGGGTACATTTCTCAGTATCACGCCAGATCTCCTGGTCTGCGGAGCTGACCCTGACACCCTGTTGTTTCAGATATCGTACCCCCTGCTGAAAGTTGTCACGAGTACCAAAAATCTCAAGCACCATGTACCCATCTTTGCGACTTGATACTCTTGCGTTCAAGATATTAAAGATCAGATCAAACTTTTTTGTAAGATAGCAGACAACGGCTTTTTGTGCCACTTCAGGCGGAAAGTGCAAAATCAATATTTTTGAATACAAGATTATCCTCCATTTAAAGTTATTTTGTTTTGACAGAAGGGGTAATCTAAGAAATATTATAAGTATGGTCAAGGTTAATTTATAAATAGGTTTTTGTGGCAAGGAGGTTTTTTGTGAACCGGTTCGCCTATTACATGTCAGGGTATGCATTTAAAGCATTTTCAGGTATTTCCAAAGCAAGAATCACAATTCATGGTGAGGAGAAAATTCCTCGGGGGCAGGGGGCTATCATTTTCACTGCCAACCATTTCACACGTATTGAAACCGTGTTTTTGCCATATCATATACATGAAATTACAAAAAGACCAGTCTGGTCGCTTGCAGCAGCAGAGCTTTTTCAAGGTGGGTTAAAGGGGATTCTTGAGGCAATGGGGGCAGTTTCCACGCGAGATCCTCAGCGGGATTTTCTTATTGTAAAAAGTCTTCTTACCGGTCAGGCCGAGTGCATTATATTTCCGGAAGGCATGATGGTTAAAAACAAAAAGATAACAAGTGACGGCGATTTCAGATTGCACAGAGATGAAAATGTGCTCCAGAGGCCACATACAGGAGCTGCCACCCTTGCCCTTCAAACTGAATTCTATCGCGAGCGTTTAAGGCGGATGAAGACAATAAATATAAAAGAGTTCAACCGGCTGATTACTCTGTATGACATTAAATCACCTGATGAGGTGCTTAAACAGCAGACTTGTATTGTGCCTGTCAACATAACTTATTATCCTGTAAGGGCAAGGGAGAATGTATTAAGCAAAATAGCACTAAACATGATGGAGAATCCATCTGAACGTGTCATGGATGAACTTCTCACAGAGGGCACCATGATATTTTCAGGTGTGGATGTTGATATAAGGTTTGGAGATCCTGTTTGTATCAAAGACTATTTTTTTGACTCTTTTATTGAAAGTGATGTCACTTCAAGAAGAAAGATCGATTTTTCAAATCGTTTGAGTTCCCACCACGTTATGAGAGCCAGTGCCCAGCATATCATGAATCGCTATATGGCAAGCGTTTATGATATGACCACACTTAACTATGACCACATTTTTGCATCAATCCTCAAATATATGCCTGATACTGGCAAGGGAATTGATGAATATGATTTCAGGTGCAGGGCATTTCTTGCAACATTTGCCTGTGAAATGTCCCTTCACTGCAATTTCCATAAAAGCCTTTATGAAAATCAGGTTCACATTCTGACAAATGACCGGTTTCACAGATATGAGGACTTTATCAAACTTGCAGTTGAAACAGGAGTGGTAGAGCAAAAAGGGGGGCGTATTTACAAAAATGATTCAAAATTTAATGCCGGATATGAATTTCATACAGCAAGGATCGAAAATCCTATCTCTGTTATTGCAAATGAGGTTGAGCCTCTTGCAAAGTTACAGGCCTATTTTTCAGATCTTGCTATAAAATCGCCTTCTGAAATTGCCCTTCTTATGAGCTACAAGATAGAGGATGCACAATACAATCGATATCTCAATGATTTTGAGGAGTATATAGGTAATGTGTCGCTACCAGAACCTTTGCATGAAACCTTGGGAATTGCATATAGTTATCATGCTGAGGATGAAGTCTCGGTTGTGGATAGTTCCAATGAGGCTGAAGCAGAGGATTTTTTTGAGGCTGATGAGCATGATTATATCCCTTTTGATAACGCTCATTCTCTGGCGGGCACAACGAAGAATGAAAGCCTCATCAGTACAGCTATTTTAAAAGACTTTCACATAAAGCATACCAGAGAGTCTGATATGGTAAAAGCATCTTATGGGGTTGAAGTCTTTGATGCCAAGAAATCGTCTGATATAAAGAAAGTATCTGGTATGAAGAGTGCATCTGGCATGGAGATCCTGTCTGATATGACACTCAGACAGGATACTTCAACTGATGAGACAGTAAAAGAGGATCAAGTGTTAAGTGTCAGACACAGACAATTTATCAAACAGTATCTTGCATCAGAAAGTCGTGTGGAAATATATAATAACGGCAGGCCGCAGCTTCTGAAATCAGATTATGGTGATTCAGGAATCCTTTTGATACATGACTATCTGTCATGCCCGGGCGAGCTGCTTCCCTTTGCCAGATATCTTCAGAGCAAAGGTTTTACAGTATATTTGCCAAGGCTTCCAGGTCATGGTACGGCACCTGAAAATATGACAGAAGTTGTGTTTGTTCAATGGATTGAGGCAGTTGAAGAGGGCTTGGTACTTCTTCGCAGTCTGTGCAGAAAAAAAATAGTCGGAGGAGTTGGGCTTGGTGGGATGCTATCTGTTGCTCTTCAATCAAGGGTCACTGATATGGATGCTCTTTTCATGGTAGCCCCACCCCAGAAGATAAAGGATTATCCAAATGAATTTTTTACATCCAGGGGCTTATGGGGTCAGATGATGAAGCGGGCCGGCCTGCCTTCTGGTGAAAAAGATGATTGGATTACCTATCTACCCGAGATGCCAGAGTTCAGATATTCAACTCATCCGGTTTCAAGTATCAAACAGGTTGATATGCTGCTGGAGCAGATTGAAGCACAGGTAAAGGATGGTGAGAAAAAAAAAGATAAGCTTATTGGTAAAAATAGAGTCAAGGATATTAATCGAGCTATAAAGCAGGAGATCTCAGAAGGCCAGAATGTTTCAGAATCTTTCAGGAGCGGTATAGTCGGAAATCTAAGAGACAGACAGGAAGATATAAATTATGGTGTTGATATCCCCATTTTAATTGTTCAGTCGAGAAATAATCCGTTTATCAATTCTCGTGGAGCACAAAAGATGTTTGATTTGATTTCAGCTCCAATGAAGGAGTATTATCTGTTTGATTTGAACCGCCATGTGATGCTCAGAGGAAGAGGCAAGGAGAGAATATATAGTGCTATTAACGGATTTATTGAAGCTGTACTGACAATCTCCTCATGAGTGGTTCTTCAAGTTTAAACTGTCGGGAGGATTGCAAAGCAATTCACGATTTCAAGTACTTTTCTACCCCACAATCACACCTTGAAAGAACAATGAGGAGGTCTATTAATCTACTCAAACTCGACATCTATCGGCCATTTTTTCTTGTCAATATCGTTTGAATCAGGATGCTCAGGAAAAGATGAGCAGAATAGCTATCCTTAATTTCTTTTTTATCCTGGCTATCCTGATTCAGACCTTCAACTTTCAATACACAAGACAAATTCCTGTAACTGAGACCGCCCAAAATGCGAATAAGGTGTCGAGTTTTGAGAATATATGATTATGCTATCATCATTGTGGCTGGGTCGATCAGGTGTCTTTCGTTGACTTTTGCCCCATCCTTGAGAATAACCACTTCAATCTTATCCTCTTTGGGTTGCAGATATATTGCCTTTTCAAACAGCTCTTTCACCTTGTCAAGCTGTACGGGAAATCCCTTGTCGGTAAAAGCCTCTTCTCTGTGGCTTTTCATTGAGAACCAGAGAGCTAACGAAAACTCACCCGCAAGTTCTGAAAGTTTGTTGAGAACCGCAGAGCAGTCTCTGTCAAAGTCGAGGCCATCCACCACAATCATGGAGGGCATGTCAAGACCATTTTTTTTCAGACTCACAAGGTAATCCCTTATGTTCTGGGGACTAAATGTATTTTCCTGGCAGGTGATACCAAATTTGCATGGAGCCAGATCTTCCCATAGACGGGTGGCTTTTTGAGGGTCGATATATCCCACATTATCAATAAGGTTGTTGTAACCCTCTTTATAACGTAAGTTGATCTTGTCAATGGGATCATCAAGACTTATATGAATTACTTTTTTGCCTTCAAGAAGCCAGGAAATTGCAATCTGTACAAGAAATTGTGTTTTGCCAACCCCAGCTCTGGAAATAACTGTACCGAATCTGCCTTGATCCAGATATTCGCTACCCAGAATCTGTACCACAGGACTTTTTTGAATGAGATCTTTTCTCAGCATTTTTCCCTCTCTTTTTTCCTTATTTTTTCTTTTTATCTTCTTCTTTTGCTTTTATAATGGCCTCTGCCACAGACTGGGGAACCTGTTTGTATGAAGAGAATTCCATGGAAAACTGTGCCTTGCCCTGGGTTGCGGATCTAAGTATGGTTGAAAAACCGAACATTTCCGAGAGGGGAACCTGGGATTCAATAACAGACATGACACCCTCTTCCTGCGATCCCAGTATAATGCCGCGACGCTGATTGATAAGTCCCATGCATGAACCCTGGAATTCATTGGGGGTCTCTATGACCACCTTCATGATAGGCTCATGGATGACGGGTTTGGCTTTTAGATATCCTTCAAGAAAACCGCCTCGTGCTGCGGCCTGGAATGCCATTTCAGATGAGTCAACCGCATGAAATGCACCATCCATAAGAGTTACTCTCACTCCGGTGACAGGAAACTCCAGTTTGGGACCTTTGTCCATACAACCCTTGAAGCCCTTCTCACATGCTGGAATAAAGTTTGTCGGGATTCTTCCTCCGGTAACCTTGTTGACAAACTCAAACTCCTCTTCACATGGCTCTACAAATCCGGCAACCCGTCCATACTGACCCGAACCTCCGGTCTGTTTCTTGTGGGTGTAATTAAATTCGGCTTTCTGGGTAATTGTCTCTCTGTATGCAACTCTTGGTTGTCCGGTCTGGACTTCTGCCTTGTACTCTCTTTTCATACGTTCAACATATACCTCAAGGTGGAGCTCTCCCATACCCTGAATTATAGTTTCATTGGTCTCTTTATCGACATAGGTTCTAAAGGTAGGATCCTCTTTGGTAAATCTGTTCAATGCCTTGGACATGTTGATCTGTGCCTTGTTGTCCACCGGAGTGATCGAAAGGGATATAACAGGTTCCATTATGTGCATTGCAATCATGGAGTAATTGATGCCAGGACTTACAAAGGTGTCACCTGAAGCACAGTCAATGCCGAACATGGCACCAATATGGCCCGCTGGAATCTCTTCGATATCTTCCATTTCAGCGGCGTGCATTCTTATAAGGCGTCCAACTTTTGTCTTTTTTCCATCACGGCTGTTTATGATGGTATCTCCCTTTTTCAATCCCCCCTGATATACACGGATATATGTCAGCTGACCATATTGACCATCTTCAAGTTTGAAGGCAAGGGCGACTGTAGGCTTGTCAAAATCGCTTGTGAGAGCTACGCTCTCTCCATTTTTGTCATGGTCAATAGCTTCGTTATTGATATCAACAGGAGCTGGCAAGAATTTGAGCACTGCATCGAGCAGGGGCTGAACTGCCGTGTTTTTGTAAGCAGAACCCATAAAAACTGGCGTCATCTCTCTTGCAATAGTCCCTTTTCTGACCGCGTCAACAATAACTGCCTCTGAAATCTCCCTCTCTTCAAGGATGGCTTCTGTCAGTTCATCAGAAAAGATTGAGACTGCGTCAATCATCTCTTCTCTTTTTGCTTCGGCCTCTTCTTTAAGTTCTGCCGGAATATCAGTAACAATAACATTTTCACCATTATCTCCCTCGAAATAGAGGGCTTTCATTGAGATCAGATCAACAACACCTTTGAGTTTATCCTCAAGTCCAATTGGAATCTGCATCAATATTGCATTGTGTCCAAGTTTGTCCCGAAGCTGTTTTGCTACTCTGTATGGGTTTGCACCGCTTCGATCACATTTGTTGACAAATGCAATACAGGGTACCTGATACCTTTTCATCTGTTGGTCAACTGTTATGGACTGTGATTGTACTCCAGATACAGAACATAGTACCAAGATAACCCCATCCAGTACCCTAAGGGATCTCTCTACCTCTACTGTAAAATCCACATGTCCCGGGGTATCAATGATATTTATATCGTTTTTATTCCACTCGCAGTGGGTGGCTGCAGACGCAATGGTTATGCCGCGTTCCCGTTCAAGATCCATAGAGTCCATTACGGCACCTGCCCCGTCTTTTCCCTTTACTTCATGAATCTGGTGAATACGGTTGGTGTAAAAAAGTACTCTCTCTGTCAGCGTGGTTTTGCCAGAATCAATGTGGGCACTGATTCCGATATTCCTTACTCGTTTCAAATCCTTAAGCATGATAAGACTTGTCCTTTGACTTAACATTAAATGCACAATTGAACTTTCCATCAGGTATCCCACACAATCGATGGTTTCTGTTTTTTCTGTGCCTTTGAATGGTGTTTAGCTATTGATAATTTTAGCTATTGATAAATGAAATTTCCCCTGCTAAAATCAGCAGGTTAAGTTTTGTGTGCACATCTTGAAAAAATCTTGTAATTATAATTTTAATAATTTGATGTGTCAAGATTTAAAAATAAGATATGTAAATAAAGAAAAAATTGGCAGGATTAATAAAGAGTAGATGAAAAAAAAAATTGATAAACAACCTGAAGAATCAGTACTACTAAGAAAAAAGAGTCGTAAAAAAAACGTTCAATTTAAAAAAACTAGCCGATTAAGAAATTTTGTTCAACCCAGGAAAGAGTCTCTGGTGTTGAACAAGGACTCTCTGACGCTGAGCGTTCTACATTCACCAAAAAATGATAATACAGCATCACTCTTTGGTGATGATTGGCAGCAAACTGTTGCCAGGGGGGTGTTGACTTTTGGCATTGAGCTCTCCTCAAAACAGCTTGATCTACTGACATTTCATGCAGGAGAGTTAATAAAATGGAACAGCAGGTTCAATATAACAGCAATTGTTGAGCCCTTTGAAATGGCTCTTAAACATTTTATTGACTCAATTGCCATTGCTCCTTTTATCCCTGATGGTTCAAAGGTTATTGATCTTGGTACTGGCGGTGGATTCCCGGGCATGCCACTGAAGGTTATAAATCCCACTCTTGAAGTGGTTATGGCCGATTCATCACGTAAAAAGGTAAGTTTTCTTAATAATCTTATAATGCAAAGCAATCTGTTAGTGCAAAGCAATTTATCTCAGAGCACCATTTCTTGCCAGAACGATCTGAATGGAATCAAAGCGATCCATTGTCGGGCAGAAGAGCTTGGAAAGGATCCTGAATACGCTCATCAATTTGATTTTGTGATTTCAAGAGCATTTGCAGCTTTGGACAGATTTACAGATATGGCACTTCCTTTTTTAAAGAGCAGCGGAGCTATACTTGCCATGAAAGGAGATCTCAGTCCAGATGAACTAACCCCTGTTGTGATCAGGGAGGACATTACAGCAGAGATATCTGAATACGTTCTTCCTTTTGAGCAGCATAAACGGTGTATTGTAAAAATAAGACTTTCTGAATTTTACCAGGATCATATTGTCTGATTTTTTAATCCAATGTAGAAATCCTGGCCCTCAGGGCCAGGTCAGAGTGCAGAGGATTTCCCATCTGTATGGCTCAGCGTTACTAACGACCATGCACTGACGGGAACAACTAAAAATGAAAGTCCTATAATTACAGCTCTTTCAAGAGACTTTCACATAAAAAATGCACAAATCTAAAAAAAGACAGCACTCCAATTTTTTAAAAAAATAAGGAATTAAATTTAATATGGATAAAATTGAGATCACAGGCGGGATACCATTAGAGGGGAAGGTTAGGATCAGCGGGGCAAAAAATGCGGCACTGCCCCTTCTTGCATCATCCATTCTGGTTCAAGGACCTGTTGATTACACAAATATTCCCGATCTTATGGATATTAAAAGCATAAAAATGCTTCTCGAAGATCTTGGTGCAACAACAGAGACATCAGGATCAAATATCCGAATTGACGCATCAGCCATTAATAAAGCTGAAGCAGAGTATGATCTTGTAAGAAAGATGAGGGCATCCATTCTTGTGCTTGGCCCCTTAGTTGCAAGATTTGGCCATGCAAGAGTCTCTCTTCCAGGAGGATGTGCAATTGGTGCAAGACCTGTTGATCTGCATCTCAAAGGCCTTGAAGCAATGGGGGCAAAAATCTCTATTGAACATGGATATATTGAGGCAACAACATCAGGAAGACTCAAAGGCTGTGAATTTTACTTTGATGTACCGACTGTGACAGGTACAGAGAATCTGATGATGGCCGCCACCCTTGCCCAGGGTACAACTGTTCTGCGAAACTGTGCAAGAGAGCCAGAAATCATTGCCCTTGCTGATGCTTTAAATCTTATGGGAGGCGATGTTTCAGGTGCTGGGACAGCCGTTATACGTATCAATGGCGTTGAAAAAGGGTATTGTGGAAAAAGATCAGGCCAATCACTTGATTCGGCGTCAATACATGTGATTCCGGACAGAATTGAGGCTGGTACCTTTATGGTAGCGGCAGCCGCCACAAAAGGAGATGTATTGGTACAGGGGGGAGAGCCTGAGCATATGGGTGGCATTATCAACAAGCTAAGACAGAGCGGAGCCTCAGTTGATATATCGGAAGAGGGGATACGGGTCAAAGGGGTTGAAAAAATCAAAAGTACAGATATAAAAACACTTCCATATCCGGGATTTCCAACAGACATGCAGGCACAGTTTATGGTGCTGATGTCCATTGCAGAAGGAAACTGCGTTGTCCATGAAACTATATTTGAAAACAGGTTTATCCATGTCAATGAGTTGCAGAGAATGGGAGCAGACATATCAATTTCAGGTGGAAACTATGCCATGGTCAGAGGGGTTAAATCCTTGTCTGGTGCCCAGGTGATGGCGTCTGATTTGCGTGCAAGTGCCTCCCTTGTTATTGCGGGACTTGTTGCAAGAGGAACCACAACCATCAACAGAGTTTATCATATTGACCGAGGTTATGAATCTATTGAGAAAAAATTTTCAAGCCTTGGTGCACAGATCAGGCGGTGCTGATCGATTCTTGCAAACAAACCTTCATGGCCGTTGTGTGGTCACCCCGAACCATGAAAATTGTCTATCTGTTTTCACGGTAAAAAAGGGCGTCCTTCATATCACCTCAAAAGTAGTTTACACTTTTTTTGAGAAAATCCCCTCAAAATGGGAATAAGGTTTCAAAAAGTGTAAACCGGCAAATGAAACATGCCTAAAAAAGTATGATTTACAGATTGCTATCTACAGGGCAGCTCTGTCCAGTTGTCCTGTATTCAGGCACATAAAGAGATCCAGGATTTGAGAATTTTTCTGAAATATGGCATTCCCCCTCTTATGCCTCTTTTTATATCTCTTTGTGCAGGAGTTACTGCTGGCAATTATCTGCCGGTTTTCCCGCATTTGATGATCATAATTCCTCTTGTTTTTTCAATCATTATTATCTTTTATGCAGTTTTCATTGTTAAGGTTGTTTTTAATAACAGCCATGCCCTGATGGGCACAACGAAAAATGAAAGTCCTATAATTAAGGCCAATTCAAGAGACTTTCACATAAAACTTCAATCTCAAAATGACTGCACCGAAGCTCTTTATCTTCTGATTATCAAAAGAATTATCAAACAAAAGACCTTCTTACAAAATACCTTCTTACAAGTTTGCATGCCTGCAATCTTAATCATTATTGTTTTTATATCAGGTTATTATCTTGTCCATTCAGCCATTTTTCCTGCTCTTCCCCAAAATCATATTTCAAATTTTACCGACAAAGGAATTTTAGAGATTACCGGCAAGATATCTTCCAGGCCTGAAGAGTTTTTCTATACCCGGCTTGAACAAACTAACAAGCGGGTAAGATTTAATATTGAAGTAGATAGCGTACAAAATATCATTGAGGAGAGTAACGAAAAATCATCCAGTTCAAAAGCAATGCAAGAAGACGAGGAGAACAACGGCCAGGCACATCAAATACGAGGTTTCCAGAAAGCCAGCCATGCTCAACAAAAAGTTACTGGAATGGTTCAGGTGAATCTCTATAATCCTTTGGAACAATATAAACAGGGTGATATTGTGAAGTTTAAAGGCAAGCTCCAGTCAATACGCAACTTCAATAATCCTGGAAGATTTGATTATGTCAGATACATGCAAATGCAAAATATCTGGGGACGAGTCAGTGTCAATGGAAAAATAAATTTAAAGAAGATAACCACGATTGATTTAAAAAATAACAGCCATGCCCTGATGGATACAAATAACGGTCGTGCCCTGATGGGTACAACGAAGAATGAAAGCCTCATGGCTACAGCTATTTCAAAATACTTTCACATAAAAACTATCATGAATCTCATCAATAGAACCATCATGGATTTCGTCAGTAAAACCATCATGGATTTGAGAGATAATTTTAGCACTCACATTTTTAAACATATTGAAAACAGTGATTCCAGTGCCATACTGTGTGCACTCACCACCGGACAAAAAGAGTTTATTTCAAAAGATCTTATCCGTGATTTCTCCGTAACCGGTGGCAGTCACATTCTTGCCATATCTGGTATGCATCTTTCTATTGTGGCAACACTCTTTTTTTATCTATTCAATGGTCTGCTTTCATGTTTCAAATGGGTTCTGATTCGAGGGTGGAGCAAAAAAGGAGCAGCATTTTTGACGATAGTACCCATCGTGGGTTACGCTGTACTCTCCGGTTATTCCGATGCTACCCAGCGTGCCATGATAATGATTATCATTTTTATGACAGCAGCAGTTATTGAAAGAGAGAGTGATGGCTTTAATTCACTTGCAGCAGCAGGGATTGTAATTCTTCTGCTCGATCCTCTATCCCTGTTTATGGTCTCTTTTCAGCTATCTTTTTCAGCGGTTTTTTTCATACTCATGGGTCTATCTCTGGCTGGCAGATACAGATATGTACTTACCTCAAAAGAGTTTCACATAAAATTCCAAATTTTTTTTCAAATATTGCTTTCAAGCAAGTTTTTAAGAAAATTAACTGGTTTTATTTTCATATCTTTTTGTGCAATTGTCGGCACTCAGATTCTGGTGATGCACTATTTTAATATTTTATCCTTTGCCGGGCTTATGACAAATTTAATCCTTATTCCAGGGGTCGGTTTTATCTCCCTCCCTCTTGGACTTGCCGCTCTTTTTGTCCACCCGTTTTCAGCACAAATATCTGGGGTTTTGATAAAATGTGCAGGAGTTGTCTTGACACCTTGCATCAACGTTGTAAGAGCTATAGCTGATGTGCCCTGGAGTCATGTAGAGACATTCACTCCTGATATAGTAGAAATTGCCTGCTATTATATTTTTGTTTATGCCCTTTTTATTACGGCAAAATCGTGGCTTTTTGTTGCGGTAAAGTCATGGGAGCAAAGCAGTGATTCCATTTTTGTTCCGGTAAAGCCGCAGGACAATGGATATGAGAGCATGGTGCCGAAAAAGGAGATCGTTATGCTCAAAGAGCAGGAGATAATCCTCAAAGAGGAAAACGCGATGTTAAAGGCGGAGAAGATGATCCTCAAGGAAGAGAACATGATGTCCAAAGAGCAGGAGATGATCCTCAAAGAGGAGAACATAATGTTCAAGGAGGAGATCAGCAGAAACAAAATTTTATTCAAAGGAGGAGTGTTTGCGGTCGTTCTGATATTTTTTATAATTTTGATTCATGAATCTTTATGGATAAAGAGGCGTTTTTTTAATAAAAATCTTGATGTTACGGTTCTGGATGTTGGCCAGAGCAATAGTGCCCTTGTTGCAATGCCTCAGGGAAAGACCATTTTGGTTGATGGAGGAGGTTTTTCTTACGAAGGCAAATTTGACACAGGAGAGCATATAGTTGCCCCGTTTTTGAGGCAGAAAAGAATAATGTCATTAGATGCAGTGGTGTTAACCCATCCAGATTCTGACCATATGAATGGGCTTGTCTATATTTTTGAACACTTCAAGGTGAAGAGATTTATTAAAAACTGCGATCATCAAGAGAGCAGGGCATATATAGATCTGATGTCCGGCGTTAGAAGAAATGGTTCACAGGTTTATATAGTTGATGAGAAAGCCGAGTCAATTCAAATAGGCATGGGAAGTCTATATTTTTTTCACCCATTAGAGCCATGTTCAGATCAAAGCAGTGGATCAGAAAATACCAACAATAACTCTGTTGTCTTCAAGGTGATATTTAAAGATAATTCCATTCTTTTTCCAGGTGACATCATGAAAGATACTGAAAAAGAGCTTGTGCACAGACACGGAAGTTCCCTAAAGGCTGATATCCTTGTTGCTCCGCACCATGGCAGTGCCGGTTCCAGTACCGATTTTTTTCTTGATAAGGTTGAACCGGAAAGTATAGTCATATCCTGCGGATGGCAAAATCGCTTTGGATTTCCAAGAAGTAATGTGTTAAACAGATATCAAAAGAGGGGAGTGCAGATATTTAGAACCGATTTAAATGGTGCGGTAAATGTCTGTTCTGATGGAAGACAATGGAAAACGACAACCTTCTTTTGAGTTTTTTGTTATCTGCTTTATGTTCAATATCCGGTATTTTCCCTTTCTTGTAACTGTATCTTCTTAGCTCACCTCTTTAAACAAAAGGAGATTTGTTTTGTTTTTTATCTATTTTTCATGTGCGTTTGTTGCTTCGATAATTGTTTATATAGATTCTGAAAAACAGCGGATGCCAAGATGGTGGTCTGCAATTGTCTTTTTTGCTCCGGTGACAATACCTTATTATATTGTTAAAACAAGGCGTAAAAAAAGTTTGATTCCACTTACGGCATTTTTAGTTATTGTGATACTTGTGGGTGTTGGAGAATCTGTCCTGTATCACAGAGTAAAGGATAGGATTATTTACTCAAGCTACTCTCCCAAAGCCAGAGAAATTTTGAGATTTACAGAAGATCTTAAATATTCTGTCCAGAAGCTTAACAACCTTGCATTACAGCTTGACGATATGAGCCGTGTGGATTCAAGTCCTGAAAAAATATATGAGGTGTTAGCCTTTGTAAAGGCCATGCAGTCTCTGATGGAAGATAACCAGAGGGCTGTAAAAAAATTTATGCTGGTAGTCAACGATTATCGCAACCTTCTGATTGAGGAGAATTTTAACTGGCTGCTGAAGATAGAAGAGTACTATAATGAGCCTGTGGTGGTTAAATACTTAAGAACGCTTGCTGCGTACCTGGATACCTTCTCTTCTCTTCTTGAATACACAGGGGAACACTTTCAGGAGATAACAGCCGGGGATTCTGTCTATATTAAAAATTATGATGGCTATTACATGAATTATCTCAGAGCTCTGGAGAGCCATAGCCGTATAGATGTCAACAGAATGCAATTTCAGCACAATTTTCTTGTGCATGCTCCCGAACTTGAGCCTTATCTTCCGATTATTCTTCAAAAACGCTTTGTTAATATCTGGAAAAGAAAATAGGGAGATGTTTTATGGATATGCAACCATATCTCTCCCCATTCGCTTATTGTCTATTTTCTATTTCAAACAGTGATCCTTTCCCCCAGAGACATTATTGTCAATATATCTTCGATACTGAAGGAACGGAATTACAACTCTGTTTTTGTTTCCTCCAAGTGCGTCATAGGTGATACTCACAATTGGAACCCCTGTGATCTTCTCAATTCTGGTGCTCATGGCTTCAGTTACTAAGCCTGGGCAGCAAAAAGATGGACTGGTCTGGACAAACATGGCAAGATCAGGATTTTCTTTTATTGTGTAATGGATTTTGAGGATATTGTCCATAGATTCACCGGTATGTTCCGGCAGCAGCCCATATTTTGCAAGCACGCTCTTGAAATCGTCGGTGTATGTATGGTCAGGCTCATTGAAAAAAGGTTCAAAATAACGGTAATAACGCTTTTCCAACTGGGTCATGGTTGTAAGAATAGCCTTGTTGGATATCAAACTTAAATACCTTCCCTCTTTAAACCATTTTTTGAAGTATGACTCGGCAATCATTTTGGCAAACCTGTAATAGGGTGTTGTGACCACCTCTCCACCATGCTCTTCAATAAAATGAATAAGATTTTGGTTCATCACATCATTATCTCTTACATAAAAATCTCCAAAAATACCAACTTTGGGACGATTCTCTCTTGGGAATGTTTCAATAGTCTCAAATTGGGCCAGGGCAATCTTAAGAGAATCTTCTCTGGTGGTTCTTCCTTCAAATGCCAGATTCAATATGCGCACAGCCTGTTTTATAGCGTTGTCTGTCTCTCCTTTTATCTTTTCATACGGCCTTATCCTGCAACCCAAAGCCCTTAAAAGACCTCCGAACATATATGCAAAATAGGCATTGAGTGCGGCATTGACGGAAATTTCGCTGAACGCAAAATCACCTTTATAAACGCCCGCTTTTTCAAGACCGACTACAACATCTTTTTTTGAACTGTGACTTTGTAAATCAAATATTTTGCTGTTTTGTGCACCTGTTGCTCTGATTGATAAAAGGCTGTTTTGTCCATTGCTCTGTCCACTCTCTTCTCCATTTGCCTTTTGGTTAGGCTGTCCGCTCATTGCAAGAATGGATTTGATGTGATGGGGATATAGCTTGATATTGCATGATATTTCAGACTTGCTCATCCATAGAAGGCATTTCTCAGGATCAAGGCCCCTGTTCATTATTGTCTGTGCATATCCACTTGCAATAGCATTAAGAGGGATACACTGACCAGTATTGGTTTTAAGGCTCTGCTTGATGGTGTCATCAGTCTCTTCCATGAGAAGAGCATCATATCCTTCCCCACGAAGAGTGGCTGTCAGGAATGAGCAGGTAATGGGATCCCAGTTTGGCATTACAATTGTTTTACCAGTTAGATCTGACTCAAGCTGGGGATTGAGTGGTTCAAGGTTGACATCTTTTTTAATTTTGCCATGAAGTCTGAAATTTTTAAATGCCCTCACAGCTGCCTCTATACGTGTCTCATATCCTACGCTGGAGTCATGCTCATCAAGTTCAAGAACAAGATAGGGTTTGTCATGTGCCTCCATAATTTTCTTGAAATAATCTACCCCAAAGGAGTCAGGCGAACACTTAAATGACGTCACATAGACAGGAAACAGATTCTCTGTTCTGGCGGCAATCAGGGTTGCTTTTAGAATGACAGCTGCATGTTCCCAGTGGATCTCCCGTAAAAGCGGCTCTATAACGCTAAAATCATGGCTTTCAAAGTCCAGCATATCCTGAAAAAAGGTATCTACATGTAAAGATGAGAATATATCGGGAATCTTGCTGTTCAGAGATTCAGACAGTATTGTGTAGGGTCTTCCAACCAATAACACGTTAATTTTACTATCGGATACAGAGGTAGAGAGTCTCTCCTCTCTTGTTGTTTTCTCGCTGTTTGGGGTATCTTTGTGTACTATTTGACTTTCTGTTCTATCACGGTGTGGTTTAATGTCGCTATGTTGTCTGTCAGTGTGCTGACTTATTTGAATAGTTCCTATATTTATCTGTTGGGTAAAAATTTGCCTGAGCTGGTTATCCGCACCTTTTTTCCAATCTATAACCTTGTCATGTGCGGAGCTGATATCAAAAAAGCTGATATCGGAACCAGAAATTTTTTTCAATTCGCGGTAAAGTTCTATTTTTGTGTAAAAATTGGTGTATAGATCTTTTACAACAGGTGCGATCAACCGCTCCTTTTTTATTCCTGGCAGTGCCGCAATAATTGATGGAACATACTGTGTATAATAACAGTATTGCCGTCTGCCTGTTTTTTCTCTGTTTTTATTTTCAAAATAGTAGGGAAGAAAGACATAGTCAGCCTTTTCCATCAGGTAGTCCACATGACCATGAATTGATGTTACTGGTGTGCAAAATTCGGCATTGGCAAGAGAGCGTCCACGAGATACAGGGGATTTCATCTTTTCGCTGCTGATAGTTTTAATTCCAAGATAGTTGAAAAATATCTTCCAAAAATGAAGATCCTCAACCATATGAAGAGCTGCCGGAAGACCTATTGTAAATGGATAGGTAGTTCTGCATGGGTGGGGTAGGGTGACCGCTTTTTTTCTTGCCTTGAGCAGATGAAAATTTTGCTCCTTTGCCACATAATGGTCTGTTGCATAGTCTCTGCCGCATAGAAAGCCAAAAGCTACAGTCTCGTTCTCTATTTCAACAATGGTGAGTTTACAGTTGTTTGTGCACAGCTGACAAGTCTCCTGGCGTACAGGAATCCTGTTTTTCCAGAGTCCGAAACCTCTGAAACGGCTTTTTGGTGCTTGTTGACCGGTTGAACTTAGAGTTTGAACCAGTTCGTCTTTTCCGTTTAAACGATTGTTTGGACGGTCATCACTGATGAGTCTGCTAACATGGGGATTGCAATGATAACCGTTGGTTGAGTCAGCAACATTGTGTTGCTGTTCATATTGGCTGCCGGAACCGTCAACATTAGGCAGAGTCTCATAGTCGCTGCTAAAAGCAACCTGTGTGTGCTGATCTTTTAAAGTAAGAGCGACACCAAGAGCACCGGTAAGGTGACAATATTGTGAAACATGGATGGTTTTTTTCAGACGCTGTTCAAATGCTGCCACAAGTGCTCTGTTTTTTGCCGTCGCCCCCTGAAAAAGAATGGTGCTGCCGATTTTTGCTTCTGTTGCCACCTTGGTCATGTAGTTATCTCTGACAGAATGCAGTGCCGATGCCAGAACCTCATCCACACAGTACCCTTCCGAGAGAAAGTGGTTCATGTCCCGTTCCATGAATACAGTACATCTGTCGCTTGATATGGGAGATTTCACAGATTCTGTTCTTGCGGAGTATTCTGAAAGCGGACAACCAAGTTTTAGTGCTTGCTCCTCTATAAAGCTTCCAGTGCCGGCAGCACAGACAGTATTCATGAAAGATGATGTTACAACTCCGTTTTTCATTGTAGTAAATTTTGCGTCCTGCCCTCCTATTTCAATGATGGTATCAACACTGTTATTAAGTTCATAGGCCGCTCTTGAGTGAGCGGTTATTTCATCTAATACTAGATCTGCTCCAATTATTCCGGCTGAGATTTTTCTTCCTGAACCTGTAGTGCCGCATCCAATGATGGTTATATCAAGGTTGTAGTCTGATATGAATTTGTCAATTGATTTGAAAATTGCCTGAACCGCCTGCACTGGTCTGGATGCTGTTCTGGTGTAGAATCCTGCTATAACAGTACCAGTTTCAGTGATCATAATCCCTTTTGTACTGGTAGATCCCACATCAAGTCCAATGTAACATCGATGGGAGTCAGAGCATGAATCAAGAGTCGTAGGATCTTCGTAGATATCTTTTTCGACACCATCATCTATTTCGCTCTTAAATCCTGTGAATTCTGGATAGTCAGACAGGGCAAGAGTGAGTTCTGGAAAAAAGAATTTCTGTTTTTTCTCTTTTTCCATCAACAGGTCATTAACAGAGTTGATATTAATGGCAGAAATATCTGCTTTGATTCTATTTGAATCGGTTCTGATGTTCTCGGGTATGGTTGTATCTGAACGGCAGGTGTTGTTTCTTAAATCATCTGCCATACAAAGAGCCGCACCAATTGCACCATACAGATGTGAGTGGCTGTCAAGAATCAGAGAATCATCTGTCTGGGATTTCGATATCAGAGCGTCAAGATGTTTTTTAACTGAGATGTTTTTAGATACACCACCGCAGAAAATAATGGGCTTGAGAATATCTTCACTGGTAAAAAGTGTGTTGTAAATATTTCTTGCAAGCCCTCTGCATAGTCCATCACATATCTGGGGAACAGAGAAACCCTCCTGCTGGGCGTGGATCAGATCTGTTTTGGCAAAAACAGCACAACGTGTTGCAATATCAGGAATAGCAAGGCTGTTCTCAGAAGCTGCCTGACTCAACTCTTCCGGACTTGAAAGGCCAAGTCTTTTGGATTGTTGGTCGAGAAAACTTCCTGTACCGGCAGCACATGATGTGTTGTTTCTGGAACCACAGTAGTTGCCGGACTCATCAAAGAGGCTAAGACTGAATTTCTCCCCCCCGACATTAAGAATTGAACCTATTTTTTCATGAAAATGGCGGGCTGCCCTTATAATGGCCACCTGTTCATCATAGGCCAGGCATCTTTTTACAACTGCCGGGGTTGAGGAGGTGGCTGCTACATAACTGAATCTGTTCAGGCTGATTCCTGTACAGCAAGATTCAACTTCTGATGGTGCAGATTCAAGACTTGACGGTGTGGATTCAAGATCTGACAGTGCGGATTCAAGACCCTGGGCTATATTACCGTGGTGAAATACAGAATTTTTATATATTATTTTTATTTCCGGTTTTATGTCGCTGTTTTCAATAGTAATGCCTGCGACTGAGACGGAAACAGAACCCACGTCAATACCCAGAATATCTATTTTATTTTCCATTTTAATACATCCTTTTTCCCGGGTTTATCTGTTGTTTGTTCAGGCATTTAAGTTCAATAATAATTGAAGTTAATCTGTCTGTATTCACTATATTACTCATATGTTTATATTTTTTCCTTTATTTCATTCCAGAAGTCACGGACTCCCCTTCTCCATCCATCCAGAAAAAGTTTGCTGTATTTGTTTATTCCTTCTGCCGTATTTTCCATAAGGTGGTCAGAAGAAAAAAGAGAGTTAAAATAGGCTCCAAGCATCTCATCCTCTGCCATCTCTTTGGATGAAGATAGGCCCAGTGCATACATCAGATCACTATAATGGGCACTCTTGGCCCATTGCAGTCCCTTGGTATGCCCGCTTTCAGAATAATTGCCTTCAGACTGTCTCTTTTCATGCTTCAGACGATCAATAATTTCTGCCATATCATGATCTTCTCGAAGTCTTCTTTGAAATTCTTCTTTTTTATTTATTGCTTCTGCCAGAGCATCCTGGAACATTTTGGAAAAATTGAAAGATTGACGCCACTCTTCCATTTTTTCATAAAGCATATCAGGAATACTCAAGGTTATTTTACGTGTCATATTTTTTCTCCCGCATTGTCTTTGACATTCTTGGGTATCTTTTTACCATCTGTAGATAATTCAATAATTATAATGATCAACAGGTAGTATTAGCCAGAACCGGTATGTGCTATTTTTTCAATACGTATTGCATTTTTATGGTGGTGTCAAGAATATAAGTGTTCTTGTGGCACAGATTATGAATTTTTACGACAAGGTATGAATTTTGCTTTTTATTTTTGCTCTATCGTGAAAGCAGATCATGATTTTCATGCTTGGGGGCTAATTCCACCTATTGTCCATGAAAATTTACCGTGAAAATGCATTCTGATTTTAATGGTTCTTGGTGGTCGAAAAACTGCCATAATCGTTTATTTGTTGACTCCTGCAAAAAATAAAGACTAAATTGAATTCTGAAATGAATAATGTTTCATTTTATTTGAATTTATAGTATATGCATTGCCATTTTTAGTGTGCTTTCAAGAGCCATTTTTTAAACAAATTAGATTCTTATCTCTGATTTTAGTGTTATTTTGGCAAGAGAATCAGAAAATTCTCTTTGGTTCTGGCTTGTCCAGGTTAGGTTATGGTTATTGCTTTTGCCAATACAGGGACTTGTTTTCACAAGCTTAAAGATTTTAAAAGGATAACGGCATTCTGATGATTACAAAGAGTATTGAAAATATTGGATTCTGGACAGTTGAAAAGATAGAGCGTATCGGCAGAATATTTATTTTTTTGTTCAGAGGTCTTTTCCACATTTTTACATTCCCCTGGCAGGTACTCAAGATTGTTGAACACACCTGGTTCATTGGGACCAAATCCATGATGGTCATTATGCTTACAGGAATTTTTACCGGAATGGTACTTGGGCTTCAGGGGTATTATACCCTGGTTAAATTTGGTTCTGAGGGAATGCTTGGTTCTGCCGTGGCACTCACACTTATCAGGGAACTTGGTCCCGTACTTACAGCAATAATGATTACAGCAAGGGCTGGCTCTGCAATAGCTGCTGAGATTGGAGTTATGCGTATTTCTGAACAGATAGATGCACTTGAAACTATGAGTATTGATCCAGTCAGGTTTATATTCAGCCCAAGAATCGTTGCCGCTGTGATAAGCTTTCCTATGCTTACTGCACTGTTTGATGTGATTGGTATTTTGGGAGGCTATATTACCGGCTCGTTGCTTCTGGGAATCAATGGTGGGATCTATATCTATCGCGTCACTGAAAGCGTTGTGATGGCTGATGTGACAGGAGGATTTGTAAAGTCCCTTGTTTTTGCTATTGTAGTGACAACTGTATGTTGCTCACAAGGATACTTTACCCACCTTCAGACACGGGGAGGATTTGGAGCAAAGGGTGTAAGTTTTTCAACTACCAATGCTGTTGTTAACTCCTGTGTTTTGATTCTTGTTTTTGATTATGTCATAACATATCTTCTGTTGTAAAAAATGACTTATCATTATGTTATGCAGACAGATCCCTCCTTATGATACATGAAATTTAAAATAGGCTCTTATGAAATCTCCTCTGATTGAATTTGTAGATGTTAAAAAAAGTTTTGGAAATAACCATGTCATGCAGGGTGTTAATCTATCTATATATGAAGATGAGATCTCTGTGGTGATTGGTAAAAGTGGTTCTGGGAAAAGTGTTCTTTTGAAGCATATTATTGGTCTGATGCAACAGGACTCAGGGAGCGTTCTCTTTAATGGAGATGATATATCGTCAATGTCCCGCAGGGAAAAAAAAGAATTTAAAAAAAAATTTAGCTATATGTTTCAGGAAAACGCACTGTTTGATTCCATGAATATTTATGAAAATATTGCTCTTCCCTTGACTGAAACATCTCTGTTTTCCAAACAGGAGATCAGGGAAAAGGTTGAAATGAGAATCGAGCAGCTAGAGATTCAGGGAACAGCAAGTAAATATCCTGCCCAGCTTTCAGGAGGAATGAAAAAGAGAGTTGCTCTTGCAAGGGCTCTGGTGACAGAGCCATCTATTGTCCTCTTTGATGAGCCCACAACTGGTCTTGATCCTGTCAGAAAAAATGGTGTTCATGCAATGATAAAATCCTATCAGCAGATGTTCGGTTTTACAGCAGTTATTGTCAGTCATGAAATACCTGATATTTTTGAGATAGCCCAGAGAGTGGCGATGCTTGAAAAGGGTAAAATAATCTTTCAGGGATCTTCAAAGGAAATTATGGATTGTGATATAGATGATGTAAGCTCTTTTATCAGTGGAAAGGGTGACTTCACGGATTATTGATTGAAAAAAAATCAGGAAGAATATTATGAAAAAGGGAATGGTTGAGTTTTACGTTGGAATTTTTATGATCATTGGCATAGCCTGTACCGCTTACCTTATTATTGAACTTGGTGGCATTAGAGTTGTTAATAAAAATGATTATCGACTCAATGCCTACTTCAGTTCTGTAGCAGGGTTGAAAAAGGGGGCAGGGGTTGAGATGGCAGGAGTTGAAATCGGAAATGTCATTTCCATTGAACTGGATAAGGAGAGGATGCTTGCAAAGGTTGAACTTGGAATCCGTGAAAATATCACTCTGGCTGAAGATGTTATGGCTTCTGTCAAGACATCGGGTGTTATCGGTGATAGATACATAAACCTCTCTCCAGGTGGTTCTGAAACCATGCTTGAATCTGGAGATACTATTTTTAACACCGAATCTGCAATTGACATTGAGGCTCTGGTAAGTAAATATATCTTTAATAAAGATGAGAAGGGTACGGAAAAATAGACTTGAGATGTTTTATTGTTCATAAATTTACATCCAACAGAAATTGTAGTTAATCTACCTCTGTTCTTACCTTATTTGTTATGCTTCTAACTATTTGGGCTGACTGAAAGTAAGCCATAAGAGTGTTTCTAATTTTAATAAAAGAGGAAAAAATGAAAAAAATAATGACAGTTCTATTGGGTATCTTGCTTCTAACTCCTGCTGTACCTAAAGCAGCAGATTTGGAACCTGAAATTGTTCTAAGAAACGGAGTCAATGCCATTATTTCGGTTTTAAACGATCCTGCATTTGCCTCTGCAAACCAGAAAGATGCAAGAAAAGAGCTTCTCTTCAATAAAGCCGAATCAGTTTTTGATTTCAATGAATTCTCAAGAGGGGCACTCGGAAGAAACTGGGGGAGGTTCTCAGAAAACCAACGTACAGAATTCATAAAACATTTCTCAAGATTAATAGCTAATACTTACATTGCCAAAATTGATGATGAAAACTTTGAGGATCTTAAAATCACCTATACAAAAACTGAGATGCTTGATGCAACCAAATCTGGTATAGAAAGAGCTGATATTGCCACCGATGTGTTCCACAATAAAGTTATGACTCCTGTCAATTACAGAATGATGAAAAAAAAGGGGGGTGAATGGAAAATCTACGATGTCAAGATTGAAGGGGTAAGTCTTGTGGGTAACTACAGGGAACAATATAGAACAAGATTTAATGATTCTCCTGACAAAATTATTCAGGAAATAAAGGAGAAGATCTCTCAATGAACTCAAAACAGATAAAATCAGAAAAATCACTTTATTTCATCTGCTCCAAGTATGGTTATAATTCACTTTTCAGAAGCACTTTGCCTTTAAGTATATTGAGGCGATCCCCCTTTTTTGCCATAATTTTTTTTCTTATAGTCTCAGCAACAATGGCTGTTGCAGGTAACTCTGTAGTTGTAGCTGCTGACCATCTTCCTGGTGTGACACAACCCTATGAAAATCTTATCGCTGCGGCTGACGTTCAATCTTCTGATGATTTGGAGGGGGGTAATGGGCTATACAGTGATGATCTGTACGGTGATGAATATATCAAAACACCTGACCAATCGGTTGCTGATCCACTCTATTGGTTCAATTATGCCATCTTCTCGTTTAATGACAAGCTCTATTTCTGGGTACTAAAACCGGTTGCCAGAGGGTATAGATTTATAACTCCTGATCCACTCAGAGCAGGTCTTCGCAATTTTTTCCACAACTCGCTATTTCCCTTGAGATTTGTAAACAATCTGTTGCAGGGTAAAGGTGATCAGGCTGTTTCAGAGGTAAAGAGCTTTGTGATAAACACTGTTGGGGGAGGATTGGGTTTTGCAACACCTGCCCAGTATGTTTTTGGAATTAATACTTACAATGAGGATATGGGACAAACCTTTGGAAGCTACTCTGTAAAAGAGGGTTTCTATCTTGTGCTTCCTTTAATGGGGCCATCAACGCTCAGAGATACTGTGGGAAGCGTTGGAGATTTTTTTCTTTCGCCTATGACCTATATCGAATCTACTGAACTCGCTGTTGGATTGGGGACTCTGGATAGAATCAATGATGTCTCTTTCAGGATCGGAGATTATGAGGCTCTGAAGAAAGCTGCCCTGGATCCTTACATATCTATTAAAGATGCTTATATCCAGATGAGAAGAAAGCAGATTCAGGAATAAATACGGCCTTAATTGAACGAACATATGTGGGGTAACAAGGCCCTGATGAAATAATGGAATATGGTCAATGGTGTGTCAATAAGTAAGTAAGAAAAAAACAGGCTCAACAGGCTCAAATGGTGCATATAGCCTCGTTATGTTGGCCTTTGCCATGAAAATGCATTCTTATTTTCATGATTCGGGGTGGCCACACAAAGACCATGAAGGTTTATTATGTGACTTTGAAGTTTGCACTGATTTTGAACACATCAGTAGCCGGCAAATTCAGTATATCATCAACTCCTGTTCTTTCAGATATTTCTCTGAGATTACTTTCAATGACCTCCATAGATTCAGCTATAAAGGTAAACCAAATATTGTATCTGTGGCTTCGCATATAGTTATGGGTTACACCGGAATAACCATTTACAATTTTTGTAAACAGTGAGACCTTTTTGTCTGGTACAGATGCTGCACACAGTGTGCTGAAAAAGCCAAGTTTGTAAGGTCCAAAATTTCCTCCTATACGCCGTATAATTCCATCCTCTTTTAACCTTCTGACTCTTGAGATCAACTCATCTTCAGAAAGTCCAAGCTCGCTGGCTATTATCATGTATGGATTAGGATCAATGGGGAAGAAAGTTTGGATTCTGTTAATTATCTTTTTATCTATCTCATCAATTCTGACCATAAGAGTCAACTCCTATTTACATATTTACCGTGAAAACACATAATGGTTTTCATGCTTGGGGGTGGCCGAATTCCGTCGGTCATGAAAGTTTACCATGAAAATGCGTTTTTATTTTTATGTTTCGGGGTGGCCACTCAACGGCCATGAATGTTTAATATAGCAAAAGTTATATGCGTAAGATAAAACACAATCATAAAAAAAGCCCTGCACATGATATGCAGGGCTTTTATTGAAAAGCTTTTAACAGCTATATCAGATAATAACTGAACAGATTATACGCATCCTGTCGGTTTTGGAAGTCCAGCCATCTTACATGCACCCTTTCCAGGTCCTGACGGGAACAGCTCATAGATGTGTTTCAGTTTGTATTTGGTAAGTTTTGAAAGAACACGTACCATGGGGGCAATACCATTTTTCTCATAGTAATCCTGAAGAACGTTAACTACTGACCAATGCTCATCGTTAAGCTCTTCAATACCTTCCTGCTGTCTTACATACTCAACCCAATCATTGGTAAATGTTTTGTAATCAAGCAGAAAACCGTCCTCATCAACTTCAAACGTGGTTCCATTTATCTCTATGGTTGCCATTAAACTACCTCCTGTTAAAAAATAAAAATAATTGATCTTCTATTAAGTAAGCTTGCCGTCTTATCTTTTAGAATTCATAATTTTTCACAATATCTTAGTCAGATACTCTTGTCAATATGTAGATTCGATGGTTTCAAAAAAAATCTTTTTAGCTTGTACATCCTTTATTATGTAGGGTGATGAATGGGGACAGCTAAAAAAAGAGGTATACCAACAGTAAAAATTTGTAATCTCTTCTGCAATAAAGGTTCCAATAAGTTATGGCATACTTTGTTATTTGCCAGATGAATTTTCAGCCTTTTATTATCCTTGGCAGAATCATCTGGTGCTGAGGACATATTGATTTAGGATTTTGATATACGCTACCGGCAAACGCCTGCATATATTTTCTTATATCAGCAAGTTTTACTATTTCATCCACAAGACCGTTTTTCGCACAGAAGAGCGGCCTTGAAGTGTCATGGTATTTTTTAGCAAGATCATTCATTTTGTCGATAATTGGCTGCATATCCTTACCAGCCTCTTTTTCTTTGACAAGACGCCTTGCATAAGTTGCCACAGCCGCAGTCTCTCCGTGCATTACATAAATTTCAGTAGCAGCCGTGCCAATTGTAAAGGCGTTGTGCCGGTTGGCCTGAGGTCCGCCAAGTACATAATGGGCAGCAGCCGAACCTTTTCTTAGCACCACAAGCATCATTGGAACATCTGTCTGCTGTATGGAGTAGATCAAGGATTGCCCAAGTCCAAGAAGCTCTGCTTTTTCGGCTATATCCCCAACATCAATTCCAGAGGTGTCCTGAAACCAGATTATTGGAATCCTGTCTCTGCCGCAAAGAGTGACAAACTCATTCATCTTTATCAATCCTTGACGATAGAGCTTGCCTCCAATGCCGGGATAATCGGCGTATTCAGGATATCCGTCTCCAAGATAGCCCTGACGGTTGCCAATGCAGGCAACAAGAAAACCATCAATCTTGCAAAGACCTGTGTACATTTCAGGACCGTAATCAGGGCGGAACTCAGAGTGTTCGCCTCCGTCCACAAGTCTTGATAACACATCATCAAAAGAATATACTTTTTTTTGACCCATCGGCAGAAGTCTGAGAAGATCCTCTTGATCAAAAGCTGGCGGCACAGGTTCAGCCACACGAAAAAATTCTGGGTTGTAGGCTGGCATATCCTGCATGTAATATTTCAATCCATCCAGAACATCCTTTTCCTCTTCAAATACATACCGGAAAAAGCCTGTCTCATCATAATGAATTTTAACCGATCCGGGCGGTTTTGCCTTGTCTGTCTTTGCCTTTTCAACCAGCAGTTCAGCCATATCCATTGTAAAGCCGCCGCGTGGAGCCATTCCGCTGACGATTCCTGCACCACCTACTGCAATATTGCAGTTTTTATGTGCAAAAAGAACAGTAGGGCTGATGCTTTGATATCCGCCACCGGCAGGGTTTGTGCCATAGATGCCAGCAAGTATGGGGATACCCATCTGTTCAAGCTCTGCATGTCTAAAGAATGGGGTACCTGCACCTCTTCTGTTGGCGTAGAATTTTTCCTGTTCCGGCAATTTTGCACCGCTACAGTTGACAAGCCATACTAAAGGAATGTTAAGCCGTTTTGCAAGATCAGTGACTCTGAGGATATTATCTGACTGTCCAGGCAGCCACGCTCCTGCCATAACCTTGTTGTCAAACCCAATTATGACAGCCCATTTACCCGCGATTTTTCCAAGACCATCAATGACATTGGTAGTTCCCTCTTCGTTGTCAGCAGGATTATAAAGGGTGTGAAGAGGTGTCCATGTACCCTCGTCAACAAGGTACTCAAGACGCTGCCATACGGTCATTTCACCCCTTGCATTTATTTTCTCTGTGGAAAAACCGGCATTTTTTACCTTTTCAACAGCATCATCAATCTCTTTTTCCGCTTCAAGAAAAGCCTGAACATTTTCTTGAGTGCTTTCAATGGTATTTTCACTGAGTTCTGTCCCAAAAAGGGTCATGTTCTCAAAATAGGGTCTCATCAATATCTCCTTGAGATCTTTATGTGAAAGTCTCTTTAATTAGCTGTACTTATGTGACTTTCATTTTTCGTTGTAGCCCAGAGCCAATATCCCGCTCCGGCCGTACCGGTTATTTAGCGGTTTGCCTTTCTGATTCCAAGTTGATCAAGTGCAATAATCCATTTGCATATATTGGTTGACCCCTCAACAATGTAATAGGTCGGGGCATCCCTGTAATATCTTGCAACAGGATACTCTGTTGAATAGCCATAGGCTCCCATGATTCTCATGGCAAAGTTGGCACACTTTGTCACGGTTTCTCCAACAAAATATTTGGCTTTTGCCACACTCAGGCCATTGTTGAGCTCTCCTTGATCCTTTTCCCATGAAGCCTTGTAAACCAGAAGACGAGCTGCATCAATATCGGTTGCCATCTGGGCAATCATATCCTGATTCATCTGAAACTCACCGATCTTTTTGCCAAACTGAGCTCTTTCATTGCAGTATTTGGTGACAGTATCAAGACATGCCTGAGCAAGACCTACTCCACCTGCAGCAGCAGAAAGGCGGGTCTGGTTAAGGGAGCTGAAAACTATTTTTGCTCCGTCACCAGGTTTGCCAAGAATATTTTCTTTAGGAACTTTTACATTATCCAGAAACACCTCTCCGGTCGGAGATGAATGAGATCCCATTTTTTCCAGAGCTGATGTGGATACGCCTGCAAAATTTTTAGGTTCAATTATAAATGCTGACAGACCCTTGCTGCCTGCTGATTTGTCTGTATATGCATAATAGATAAGAACGTCAGCAAAATTGGCATTGGATATCCATGTCTTTGAGCCGTTCAGAAGCCAGTGGTCTCCTTTATCCTCGGCTGTTGAGGCCATGGCCATAACATCAGAACCGGCATCAGGCTCTGTGATGCCAAATCCTCCAACATATTCTGCGGTACAGAGCTTCTCTACATATTTTTTCTTTGCCTCTTCGGTGCCATATTTGAAAATGGTGTAGCCGCAGCCAAGTACCTGCATGTTGATCTGTACCCTTAAAGATGAGGATGCCTTTGCAATCTCTTCGGTCACGACAGTGGCTGCCATCCAGCCCATATCTTCTCCGCCGTACTCTTCGGGAATCACTGTACCGAAAAAACCAAGTTCTCCCATGGGTTTAATCACCTCTTCATAAGGAAAATAGTGATCCTTGTCCCATTGATCAGCATTGGGAGCTATCTTCTTTTTTGCAAATTCACTTACTGCTTTTTTAAGCATTTCAAGCTCTTTTGAGAGTTTAAAATCCATTTTCTTCTCCTTGATATTTATTATATTGATGCAACTTTTTTCACAGTTTCCATAGCAGATTCATAGAGTGCCGGTTTGAATCTTGATTTGAGTGCAAAATCGAGCATCTCCATTGTAATTCCCTGACCCCTTGCGGCAATGAACCCAAGAGATGCAAGAGCCCAATCCTGCTTTTTTATCTTAAGCTCCTTGAAATCAATCTCCACAACCTTGGCACAGGTCTCAGGGATATCAACACTTTTCTCCTTGAGCAGCAGAGTTGAAGGCTCTAATTGGGCGAACATTGCTTTTCTGCGTTGAACTCCCTCGTCACTGATTGCTATTACAATGGTGGGAGATTCAATGCCTGCATATCCGATCTTGTCATATGACAGAATAAGCTCACTTACAGACTGGCCGCGAAGCACCGTGATGTTGTAGTCATTTTTCATGGATGCATTGAGTCCTGCCGAGATAGCAGCATAACAGACCATATCGCCCGCTGTTACAATTCTCATTCCAGCACTGCCTAAAATGACAATCTCCTGGCGTCTGTGATTCTCAAGTGCAGTCTGGTCTTTAATATCGAGCCTCTTTTCAAGGTCGAACATTTTTTCAACTTTGAACAGTTCAGGAAAACTTGTTTTTTCAGATGCAAGTTTTCTGTATTGATCTCCATACTCAGGCCTCTGGTTCTGTTCAACAATTCCCTTGTAGGAAGGAAGCCGTTCAACCATATCATCAATTACTTTGGGAGTCAGAGCGTTGCGTTTTGTATAACGGCCTGTGCACATCCCAAGTGTCTCCACAACTGAAAATCCCTTGTGCTGCATCGCCTGGCACATTATATTAGACAGTTCAGAATCATGACCTGAACAGCGGTTTATCCATGTGGCACCGGCACTTTTTGCAACAGAGCATATATCTATCGGAATTTCAGCCTGATTTAAAAATTCAGAGCCTACAACTGCATCAGACGGGGTGGTCACAGAATACTGGCCCCCTGTCATTCCAAAATTAAAGTTGTTAAGGATAATAAGGGTCAGATCGAGGTTTTTCCTGCATGCGGCAAGGACATGGGCTCCGCCGATTCCAAGACCTCCATCTCCCATGGTGACAATCACATTTAGTTCAGGATCGGCAAGTTTAAGGCCTGCGGCATATGTAAGAGCTCTTCCATGCAGTCCGTGAAGAGCGTGAACATCAAAAAAAGTGTCAAACAGACCTGAACAACCAATATCGCTTACAATCACGGTTTTGTCTGCTGGAATGTCAAGTTTTACCAATGCTGTATCAAGTGCTTTTGTGATACGCTCATGGGTACAGCCAGGGCAGAATACAGGTGGCCGTTTTGTGTTGAGAAAGCTATCCATTATCAATTACCTCCATGACATTTACGAGTGTTTTCACCATCATTTTTGCAGACACTATCATGAGCATGGCTATTTATCTCATAATCAATATTTCTATTGTTGTGGGCACTTTGATCTCTACTGGTCTCTCCATGCAGTTCATATTTCTTTTCGTTTTCAATTACCTCTATGATTTTAGATGGTTTAATAAGAACCCCGTCCATCTGTCCGTAAAAACTGATCTTTTTTTCCGGCAATACTCTTTCTATATTATCTATGTACTGCCCAAGATTCATCTCAATAACCACAATACGTTTGTAAGGTGCAGCTTTTGCACGGATCAGTTTTTTTGGAACCGGCCACAGGGTTTTAAGCGTCAGTGTTGAAACCGGCTTTCCTGTTTTTTGAAGCATTGCACAGGCATCTTCTGCTGCTCTTGATGTGACACCATAGCTTATAAGCAGAGTGTCAGCACCTTCTCGATGATTCTCTTCATAAAGGGTAAGCTCTTCTTCGGCACTGAAAATCTTGTTTCTGAGACGCTCCTGATTCTCTTCAATCAAGTTGGGATCAATGGTGATATAGCCGTCCGGGCCGTGGGTAGAGGATGTTTGACGAACCAGGGTCTTGCCGCCAATAGGAAGAAAATCAGGTGCGGCAGACGGCTCTGCCTCAAAGGGAATATATTTGCCATTGTTGATGTTATTGGCCTGAAACTGTTTTCTATCAACAATTGGAGGCAGTACCAGAGAGTCAAGATCCACACTCTCTCTTGTCATTCCGATCTCTTTGTTTGAAGCGATAAATACCGGACATCTGAGCATTTCTGCAAAATTAAATGCGTGTACAGTCAGAAGATAGCAGTCCAGAGCATCTTTCGGAGCCAGAACAACTACGGGAATTCCACCGGTGTTGCCCCATCTTAAAAACTGAATGTCGCTGTCTGCTCCACGGGTTGCAGAGCCGGTAGATGGCCCAAGACGCTGAACATCTACAATTACCATGGGGATTTCACTTCCTATTGCAAAAGATATCTGTTCGCTGTAAAGGCTGATACCAGGCCCAGAAGTTGCGGTCAGCACTTTTTTACCAGCCATTGAAGCACCAATGCAGTAGCCCATTGAGGCTATCTCATCTTCTCCTTGAATACACACACCACCTTTTGGCGGCAGCATGGTCAGCATGTTTGCAAAGATTGTTGTGGCAGGCGTAATTGGATACCCTGCAAAAAAGTTGCATCCCGCAGCCATGGCTCCTCTTGCAACAGCTTCGTTTCCTTCCATAAATGATAATGCCATTTTTTTATATCCCCCGTGTTGTCGCCAAGACTTCAGACTTTAATTAATATCTCTTGCTTTGATTGTTATTTTCAATGTGATGAACTATGATTTGATTAAATATTTAATCAAATCTTTACACCGCAACTAAATTTATGTCAAGCATAATTTGTGTTGTCATTCTCATGCTGTTCTAATTGGCAGCAATTATCTTTTGATATTGCAAACTCGTATGAAATAAGCCCATTTTGCTTGACAAACACCTCATCTATTGTACAATTGTCTAAAATACAACATATTGGAGTCTAAGATGGATATTGTAATTGATACCTCAGCATTGATTGCTGTTATTGTGAATGAACCTGAAAGAGGCAAGATTATTGAATTAACGACAGGAAATTAACATATCGACACTGGAGGTATAAAATGCATGTTTATACATATTCAGAAGCTCGGCAAAAATTATCTATTGTTCTTGAACAAGCTGAAAATACAGGAAAGGTACTGATCCGAAGGAAAGATGGACGAACTTTCGCTTTGATTCCTGAGCAGATCACAACCTCTCCTCTAAATATCCCTTCAATAAAAGCAAATATCACAACTAAGGAAATTGTTGAAATAATTCGTGAAGGAAGAGAACGTTAGGATAATTTATGCAGTTTTCATCTGCAAAAGTTTTATGTGAAAGTTTTTTGAAAAAGCTGTAATTATAAGGCTTTAATTCTTTGTTGTGCCCATCAGGGCATGGCCGTTATCTTCTGATATTGTAAATCCTTATGAACACTGCATGAACTGAAATTCCAATAACCACACCAATCCCGTCAGCGATAAAGTCCGCCACATCCCCGAAACGCGTTGTAGTGAGAGTTGCCTGCATGATCTCAATGGCTGCTCCATACGCAATTAAACCGATACACACGGTTCTCCATTTTTTGGGATATGCAAGGCAGCCGATCAAAGCAAGTATTGTAAAAGATATGGAATGTTGAGCCTTGTCCCAGAAATTGAACACTTCCGGTATTGCTGTGGTCGGAATCAGACTGAGCAAAGTGTTGGCCACTATGCCAAATCCGAATACCCAGGGCATTAAACGAGTCGCAAGCAGGGCGAGATAGCTCATCTTTTCAAGCAGGGGGAGATAGTTCATCTTTTATCAATTCCTTTGGATCTTCCAGACATGAACAGCCGTTGTGCCCCAGATGCCATTATCTACATCATCAATCTCTTTTTCAGTGATATAAAGATACCCGTTCACGGAATCAAGAGCAGCAGCACCGATAACCGCACACCCAGCATTGTAAGCAATATCCTCCAGACTCATCACATGATAAGGAAGAACCTGCCAGGGTTTTTTTGACCCGGAACGAACAGCCTTTATATCTTCAGGATCGTAGAACAGAATTTGTGGCTGATAGGGATAGGCATGGAACCCCTTTGAGGTTACGCAGGTGTCGTTTTGGCAATCTTCTGGTGTTCCGTAGCAGCTTTTTCCAAGCCCTTTTCTACCTGTTATCAAGACAGCAGTTTTGGAAGCTGTCTCTATCCATGCACCACCGTTCCAGTGGTCTGCAGCACTGTATCCGGGATATGCACAAACATCGGAATTTTCCCATACACAGTCGTAATTTTCAGGATAATATAGAAGTGCAAGAGCATTAAGTTCAGATGACGGAGCAGGTGGATTACCATCTTCCCAGGGTGCAAGGGCAAAGAGCGTTGGCCCCTGTGATCCGCCAAGAGCTCCTGCCTCTCTGGAGCTTCCTGCAATAAGAGATTTGCCCTCAAGCCACTTTGCTGCAAATGCTTGCGGGGCATTGAAAAGATAATTGCTGGTCTTGCCGTTATGAAAGACGCTGTTTTCCGATTCTCTTGGGCCTATATGCCACACCCCCTGCGGATCACTCATATCCTGGTTGCTCCATCCAAGAGAGTCCTGATCAAATCCTGTAACATTGTACCAGTCTCTTAAATTCCATGCGATCTTGTTTATATCAGGAAGCCATGCAAGACCATCGAGCTCCCTGTAAATGCATTCAGGGTAGGCTGTACAATTATTCCTCCAGTTGCCTGTTATATCTTTTGGAGGTTGAATTATTGTTGCTCTTGGAAGATTGATGATTGCATCTGACTTTATTGGTGAAGGTATGGATATTTCACCTGCATAGCCGTCATTGACGTGGGTTGCTGTATAAAGAGAACCTGGATAGCCATCGTTTGAACCAGTCGCGTCTCCATTTGGATACCATGCAAGGGCATGGCCGCTGTATGACCACTCATCTCCTTCTGGAAACAGGAAAGCTCCCTGATATACAAGATTTTGAGGCATCAGTCTTGTGCGGCTGGTATCTGGATTTTCATCTATCGGATCTGTATTCGAATCATTTATCTGAACCGTGAGTACATCAAACCATATAGGAGCTTGAGGGATAGCGTCAGGTTTATCGTCAACTGCAAAATAGAATAAATAACTTCCTGGCAGTGTCAATGCTACTGAAGCAACAGGAATAGAGCCAAATGAGATCATGGGAATGGACAAAATATGGACAACCCCCTCTGTCCAGCGAAGTTCATTTGTAAGTGAGAATATCCTGTTATCAG
>JADGBC010000160.1 GCA_015231705.1 Desulfamplus sp.
GTATGCCGTCAGCGGTTGGTTATCAGCCTACCCTTGCGGTTGACATGGGTGAGCTTCAAGAGAGAATTACATCTACTGATAAAGGCTCAATCACGGTGGTTCAGTGTGTTTATGTGCCTGCTGACGACTTGACTGACCCTGCACCTGCAACAACCTTTGCCCATCTTGATGGAACTGTTGTTCTCTCCCGTCAGATTGCGGAACTTGGTATCTATCCTGCTGTAGATCCACTTGACTCTACATCAAGAATTCTTGATGCCGCATATATTGGTGAAGAGCACTATCAGGTTTCCAGAACCGTGCAGCAAACTCTTCAAAAATATAAAGAGCTTCAGGACATTATTGCTATTCTTGGTATGGATGAACTCTCTGATGAAGATAAAATTACGGTTCAGCGTGCCAGAAAGCTTCAAAGATTCCTCTCTCAACCATTCCATGTTGCAGAGACATTTACCGGTATGCCAGGTAAATTTGTAAAGGTAGAAGATACGGTAAGATCCTTTAAAGAAATTATTGATGGCAAACATGATGATCTTCCTGAGGGTGCTTTCTACATGGTCGGTTCCATTGAAGAGGCCATTGAAAAAGCTGCAAAAATGAGAGAGGATAAATAACACAGGGGGAATAATGGCTGAGAATATATTTCTGGAAGTGGTTACCCCTTCAAAGGTTGTTGTCAGTGAAGATGCCCAGATTGTTGTGGCTCCTGGTTCTGAAGGTGAATTTGGTGTGTTAAAGGGGCATACGACCTTTTTGACTTCACTTAAGCTTGGAACTCTTCGGTATAAAGATAGCTCTGGAAAGGATAGAGTTGTTTTTATAAGTGGCGGTTTTGCCGAGGTTCTTCCTAACAAAGTTACCGTGTTGGCAGAGTCTGCTGAAAGAAGAAAAGACATTGATCCAGAGAGGGCAAGGAGGGCCAGGGAGAGAGCAGAAAAAAGATTGGCTTCTGGAGGCAATGATGTCGATTTTGTAAGGGCAGAAGCTGCTTTGAGAAGGTCTATACATCGACTCTCAATAGTCGGTAGAACCTGACGTAGGGATTGATGAGATAACATATTTAAATGGTTATTGCTTAAAGTTGAAGCTAGTATTATTTTGATTTTGTTTCATATGGAGGGATACCTATATAGAGAAGCGGGTATCCCTCTTTTTTTAATGTGTATTCAAGAAATAGTGCCTTGTCTAAATTCTATTAGTATAAATATTTTTTATAGCTGATAAAGATGATAAATTAGATATGTAAAGGTGTCGCTATGAATGTGGCAGAAGTTGGCGTTATTATACTTGCAGCCGGAAAGGGAACTCGGATGAAATCTGAACTCCCCAAAGTCTTGCATCGTATTAATGGTCAAAGCATGATCAATTTAGTTGTTGGATGTGCTTCTTCTCTGTTTGGTGAAAATATTGTGGTAGTTGTGGGGCATAAGGCAGAATTAGTCAAAGAGGAGATAGATAACCACTTTAAAGTTTGTTATGCATTTCAAAAACAACTTCTTGGGACTGGTGATGCTGTTAAAACAGCAGTCCCTTTTTTAAATAAAAATATTCAACATGTTCTTATCTTATGTGGTGATGTCCCTTTAATTAAGAAAAAAACTATCGAAAGCTTTGTTAATTATCATCTCGATAATGAGCATGATATATCTGTATTTGGTGTTGAGGTAGATGATCCTAAAGGGTATGGCCGAATCATACTTAATGACAGCCATCAGTTTGCATCTATTTGTGAAGATGTAGATGCTAATTTTTATCAAAAAAAAATCAAATTAGTAAATTCAGGGATATATTGTATAAAAAAAGAGTTTCTTACATATGCCCTTGATTTGATAGGTACAGATAATGTACAAAAAGAATATTATTTGACTGATTTAATATCTATATCTTTTAATAATAATAGACGTTCTGGCTGTTTCATAGGAAATAACCCTGAAGAGGTAATGGGTGTTAATAATATGGATGAGTTGAAAAAGGCAGAATTGTCTATTATGAGAGCATGAACAGCCATGAAGTGGTTCTTTATGCTCAATTGAAAGAATACCCCTGTGTACTTCTTGTAAGACATAAAAAGATTGTACCTCTCTATTTGTCAAATTCTACATGCTACTTTAGGCTATTGGCAAAAAATATACCATTTGTTTTTACATGAAGTCAGACTATCTCTGTTATCATAAGGAAAGTATGTTATGTTCATTATTGAGAGTTGCCTTAGCTTTTGTATGTTGGAGTAGTTTGGGTATTTTTTATCAGTTAGATTAAAACATAAATATATACAATGCGTTATTATAACTAAAGTCATTGTTTGGGGTGGCCCTAAATTATTGAAAAATGCAAAGTTTTTGATCTGTACAGGCTTTGAAATCCAGAGAGTTTTCATGAAACGGGTATTCTGTTGTTTTATAGGAACCTATGCTGAATAAATTATCTTGACTTTGTGAAATGCTATGAATTATATTTGATTATAAGATTTGTGAGGTAGTGAAGTGGAAAATGAAGCAATAGATAAAAAGTTTAATGATATTGACGAAAAAGTCGATTTTATAATAGAACTGTGTCAAACCTTACAGGCTGAAAATACAGAATTGACATCAAAAATTGAAGTTCTTCAATCTGAGCTTAAAGAAAAAAAGGAAAAAGAGGGGTTGCAAAATGAACAGCAGATAGCTGTTCAGGCAAAAATTGACAGGCTGCTCTCCAAACTTGATAGCTTTTCCGAGATACTTTAAAAACGATGTCGAATATAGAAGCCAAAGGTTCTATAGGTATTGATAGGTCTATCGACGGCATTATCACGATTGACCTTTATGGTATAAAATTCAGATTTAAGCCTGAAAATAATGTTGAGAAGCCGGAACAGATTATTGATGATCTGAATAAGTATATTTCGAATGCAGAAAAGCATATAAAAGATACAGCTTCAGATAGAAACAAACTGGCAATTCTTTTGTTGGCTGCTATGAATTTATCCAACGATTTTCATGAATTAAAGTTGCAATATAGCCGTTTTGAATCCCATATAATAAACCGAACGGAATTGTTGTTGGATAAAATCGAAGCTGCAATCTGTGATTGACTTATATAGTCTCTGTTATAATAAATTTAAAATCTGTCACTATATCATTTGACAGGTTTTCAATGTGGTTTTTTGAGAGTTTGACTCCCCTGCTATGTTTGTGATTGCATTATGTCCTTTGCCTAACATTACAAAAAAGGGTCTTCACTCTGATACCGGTGTGCATGTTCCTCTGTCAAGGATGGAAAAGCCTGAAAGTATTATTTGGAGACCCACATATTGAACCTTCGGTTCAAAGACATTTGCAACACGGCACTATGTGGGGGTTTAAAAACAATCGATAGCCTCCCTTATTCTTCATACATAGTATTCAAACACACCCCCTTCATCCCTTTCAAGCCGTAGTTTCTGCAAAACTTTGCAGTCATGTTATTTCATAGTAATTAATAAATATTATGAAAAATATGAAGTGCAAATAATTCACTCCCGTTGTAGTTATATTTATAATACCGTCAAAATTGAAACACAAGGGCTTTGTGTTTTTGCTATGATCTTATTCGAGAATTATCACTCTAACGATAATTGAAGTAATAGGATACTTATAATCTGAATGTGTTGCGGTGCACTTTCTAAATTTGGTATGGCAAATTTGAAAAAAAACAATGTGTTGCTTTGTATGTGCTGTTAGCAAGGTGATATTTTTATTTATAGAGATAGATATAGGGAGAATATAAAATAATGGAATATGTTATTGTACTTAGTTCAATATGTGGGGTTGTTTTGGGTGCTGGCACTGCATATTGGCTGACCATAAAACAGTTAAAGTATCGATTAGAAGAAGCTTCAAGGGAAGAGTTCAGGATTATTGAAGATGCAAGGAAAAAAGCCGAAACTCTTATCAAGGATGCTCAGCTTGAAGGTAAGAGCCGTCTTCTTGAGATGAAAAGTGCTTTTGATAGTGAAACTGGAGAAATTAGAGCCGAGCTTAAAAAAGAAGAGCGACGTCTTCTTCAGAGGATCGAGAATATAGACAAGCGTCAGGATCAATTTCAAAAACGTGAAATTGAGTTTCAGTCAAGAGAAAAAGAGTTAAATGGTCGGATTGAAGTTATAACCTCTAAAGAACAGGAGTATCTTTTTCTCCTTGAGGAGACCAAAAGAGAGTTGGAAAAAATTTCAGGATTAACTTCTGATCAGGCAAAAGAAATTCTTCTTAAAACGATGGAAAATGATGCGCGACATGAAGGTGCAAAGCTTGTTAAAAGGATCACCAGTGAGTCTAAGGAGCGTGCAGATAAAGAGGCAAAAAAAATTATTTCTACAGCAATTCAAAGATATGCTGGTGATTTTGTAGCAGAGCGCACTGTCTCTGTTGTTCAATTGCCAGGTGATGAAATGAAGGGTAGAATTATTGGTAGAGAAGGTAGAAATATCCGAGCTCTTGAAGCGGCAACTGGCATTGATTTGATTATTGATGATACGCCGGAAGCAGTCATATTATCGGGCTTTAATCCAGTGCGTAGGGAAATTGCAAGGCTTTCCCTTACTCGCCTGATATCTGATGGGAGAATTCATCCAGCAAGAATTGAAGATGTGGTTGCAAGGGTGACTGAAGAGGTTGAGTTAATTATCAAGGAGGCAGGAGAGCAGGCTGCTTTTGATCTTGGCGTACATGGTATTAGCATTGAGTTGATTAAGGTCATTGGTCAGCTTAAATTTCGTACAAGTTATGCCCAGAATGTTCTTCAGCACTCGGTAGAGGTCGCCTTTCTGGCCGGTGTGATGGCTGCCGAACTTGGACTCAATGTAAAGCTTGCTAAACGTATGGGGCTTTTGCATGATATTGGCAAGGCTATTGATCATGAGGTTGATGGCCCTCATGCTCTGATTGGTTCAAAGCTTGCAAAAAAACATGGCGAATCAGATGCTGTAGTAAATGCTATTGCATCTCACCATGAGGATAAAATGCCTGAAAGTGTATATGATTATATTGTTCAGGCTGCAGATGCATTATCAGGAGCCAGGCCTGGTGCCAGAAAAGAGACTTTGGAAAATTATATAAAGCGCCTTGAGGAGCTTGAGGGGGTCGCAAACTCTTTTGAAGGAGTGTCAAATACATATGCCATTCAAGCAGGCCGTGAAATTAGAGTTCTTGTTGAAAGTGATAAAATTTCTGATACTGATGCAGTTTTGTTAAGTAGGGATATTGCCCAGAAAATTGAAGCCACGCTTACCTTTCCTGGTCAGATAAAAGTTGTGGTTATAAGAGAGACTAGGGTTGTTGAATATACAAACAAATAATGATACTTGAGTGTTATAATCTCGTGAGTCGTAACTTCTCATTTTCCATACGACATGTGCAGTGTTAAATTATAATCTAACACTGCATGTAGTGGTTATTCGGAGAACTTATGACTGACGAGTTATTTGGTATGGCATATAAATGCTATCTGTTGCTTTGTAGTATGATAAATTATTGTGTTAGAATAATCTAATTTTTAAGGAGTCAATTTATATGAATATCCTTGATATATTGCAGGATAGAGGGTTCGTTGAAGCTGTTACCCATGAAGATGAGTTGCGGGACTATCTCAACAGTAAGAAGGTGACATGTTATATTGGATTTGATCCTACTGCATCCAGTCTGCATGTGGGAAGTTTGGTCTGCATTATGGCGTTAGCCCATATGCAGAGACTGGGGCACAGGCCTATAGCACTAGTAGGTGGTGGAACGGGATTGATAGGAGATCCAAGTGGTAAGACTGAGATGCGTAAGGTGATTACGCAGGAACAAATTGATGAGAATAAAGATGGGATAAAAAAACAGCTTTCAAGATTTCTGGATTTTTCAGATGATAATGCCCTTCTGTTGGATAATGGCGACTGGTTGAATACCCTTCATTATATACCCTTTCTCAGGGATATAGGACGTCATTTTAGTGTTAACCGCATGATCAAAGCTGAAAGTTATAAAATGAGAATTGAATCAGATGAGGGTTTGAGTTTTATTGAATTTAACTATATGCTTCTTCAGGCCTATGATTTTATGGAGCTATCTGAACAGTATGACTGCATGCTTCAGATGGGAGGCAGCGATCAGTGGGGTAATATTGTGGCAGGCATTGATCTTGTTAGAAGAACTCAACAAAAGAGTGCTTTTGGCATCACTTTTCCTCTGATTACGACAAGTAGTGGGATAAAAATGGGAAAAACGCATAAGGGTGCGGTCTGGCTTGATCCTGAGAGAACCACACCTTATGAATATTATCAGTTTTGGATAAATACTGATGATGCGGATATTGTTCGTTTTCTCTCTCTGTTCACCTTTCTTCCAATGAATGAGATTCGGGCTGTAGGAGAGCTTGAAGGTTCTCAATTTAATTCGGCCAAGGCAGTTTTGGCTTTTGAAGCAACTACAATTGCCCATGGGAGAGATGAGGCTTTAAGGGCGTTTGAATCAACAACTGCAATGTTTGGTCGCCCTGATATTCCTGATACTCTCCTGCCATCCAGCAGTATTCCAAGAATGAGTGTTATTCATACTAAGGAGGATGGAGTTCCCTCTTCTGTATGTCAGATGAGTTTGCTTGATTCAGAGTCGGGCCTTATGGCTATCGATCTCTTTTTGATTGCTGGGCTTGTGGGTTCTAAAGGTGAGGCTAGACGTCTAATTACGCAAGGTGGTGCATATGTGAATGGTCAGAGAGTGAGCTCCTTTGATCAGAGGATCGTTCCAGCAGACATTAATGACGGTGAGATTATCCTCAGGGCTGGGAAAAAGAAGTTTCATAAAATCATTATGACAAAATGATATTGAAGCATAAAAAAGAGCTTGACAATGTATCTCCCTTTGGATATAAGTTGTCCCCGTTTGCAGCGATTAACTCGTTAAAAACGAGTTGGAGATAAAATCTATTTTCAACTTTTAATTGGCGGTTGAATGAAGTATGGTTGTAAATGGGTCAGTGTGATTTTGTTTTATTTATTAGATTTTTGCATGATAAATAAGTTTAATAAAAACACTTGACGCCGGATGTGTTTTGAATTATAAGAGTCCGGTTGTCTTGGCTACTATTTTATTTGATTTTTGTAGCTTGAGAATGGTATTCTTTTTCAAAAGAAATTGATCTTTGAAAACTGGTTAGTGATTGATATTGAGTAGAAAAGGTACATGGGTTAAGAGAGCTTGAGATTGATTAAGTTTTATAATTAATTTTAATTGAGAGTGAGATTAATTGTGTACTGCACTCTTTTTAGAGTGCAATAGAGCACTTAAGAGACATTTTTTTGTAAAGGAATTATAACTGGAGAGTTTGATTCTGGCTCAGAATGAACGCTGGCGGCGTGCTTAACACATGCAAGTCGAACGAGAAAGGTGGTGCTTGC
>JADGBC010000161.1 GCA_015231705.1 Desulfamplus sp.
CTTGGCAATGTCATACTAAACAACTGCGAGGTGTTAAGCATTCTTGTGCTCACCCAGCTTATCCGTCCGGGATTGCCCATCTTTTATGGTGCTTTTCCCTGCTCATGTGACATGCGTTCCATGAGCATAACATATGGCGGCCCTGAAAGCCGAATGATGGAGTCGGCAGCAGCTCTTATGGGCAAGAGTTATGGTCTTCTTATTCGGGGCAATGTTGGGATGAACGATGCACAGGCGTGTGATTTTCATGCCGGTGCAGAGTCTATGTTCTGCTTTATCAATGCATTGCAAAACAAGATCAATTTTCTGCCAGGGTGCGGTATTTTGTCAAGTTTTGCGGCAGCCTCTCTGGAGAAACTTGTGCTGGATGCGGATTTGGCAGCCTATGCTAAACGATTTTTACAGCCGCTTGAGATGCATGATCTTGATGAACTTGTGCAGTTGATAAAAAACATTGATCCAAAAACTAACTTTGTAACATCGCCTCACACATTTACAAATTTCAGGAAAGCTCTGCACCACCCGACTGTTTTCTGGAGAACCAATTATGATAAATGGGAATCTAAAGGAAAATCTCTTTTGCAACAGGCATCTGAAAGGGTGACTCATCTTCTGGAAAATTATTCTCAGCCTCCGATTGATGCAGCTCTTGCCTCACGTCTTGAAAAATATTGTTAAAAATGGTTCCAATGAAGCTCCGCCGCCGCAAGCGGCGGGGTATCATTTTTCGTTGTGCCCATCAGGGTATGGCCGTTATCTGGAGGTTATATGGATACCTATTATATTGACGGCAAATTTGTTGATGATGCCGATGCCAAAATATCTGTAAAGGATATTATTGTACTCAGAGCGTTCGGTATATTTGATTATTTAATTACTTACAATAAACGCCCGTTTTACCTTCATGAACATGTTGACCGGTTTGAAAATTCTGCAAAAAATATTGGTCTGAAATTAAATCATACCCATGATGAGATATGCGATATTGTAGTTGAAACCATCAAAAGAAACCCGCACCATAATGAATCTGCCATAAGAATTGTCCACTCTGGAGGGATCTCGTCAGACAGCGTGACACCGGAAGGCAATGGTATTTTTATGGTTATCGCAGTACCCAGCATTCCGTTTCCAGCCACCTGTTATAAAGATGGAGCCTCGATTGTCACTGTTGAGATGGAGCGGTTCATGCCTGACACCAAAAGTACAAGCTATCTTTGTGCAGTGCTGGCACAGCAAAAAGCAAAAGAGTGCGGTGCTATAGAGGCTGTCTATGTGGACAGAAGCAACAGGGTTCTTGAGGGTACTACAAGCAATATCTTCTGTTTTAGGGAAAATACTCTGATAACTCCGCCTGATACAATTCTATGCGGTATCACAAGAGATGTTGTGCTAAAACTTGCAAAAGAGCATTATCCCATTGAGATACGCCATATTGATATGTACCAGTTAATGCATATGGATGAGATATTTCTGACCTCTTCAAACAAGGAGGTTATGCCTGTGGTTAAGGTAAATGGCTCGGCAGTTGGAACTGGTAACGGGCAGGAAGCTGGAATATGTAAAGGTCCTGGCAGTCGGACACGTCATGTTATGCAGCTTTTCAAGGAATATACTGTTAATTATGGCAAAGGATCTGTTGCTTGATCATGAACAGCAAAAAAGGCAGCCTCATGCCCGTAAGCAGACTTTGTGTGGATCTCAAAGCTCTTGCCGGAAATCTCAAGGCACTAAAGGGACAGTGCTCCCCTGATATCTTACTTATGGCTGTGGTAAAGGCAAATGCTTACGGACATGGTGCCGTTCCTGTAGCAAAAACAGCTTTGGCAAACGGGGCATCATTTCTTGCTGTTGCCCGTGTCCATGAGGCTCTTGAGCTTCGTGAAGCAGGTATCAGTGCTCCTTTGCTTCTTTTTGGGGATGTTGACCCCTCCCAGGTAGAGTGGCTCTCTTCTCATGATGTCCGAGTATCCCTTGGCTCTTTTGATGCGGCACGCGAAATTGCGGGTGTGGCTTGCGGCTGTGGCCATGAACTAAAAGTTCATATCAAGGTGGATACCGGAATGGGGCGTCTTGGTGTTGTTATTCCTGATAGATCAGGTAGTGCAGATGAATCAGACAGTGCTATAGATGATATAACCCGAATAATATCATTGCAGAGCATCCATGTGGAGGGCATTTATACCCATTTTGCAAATGCTGATGTTGTGGATAAAAGCCATGTAAGTGGTCAGCTTGAGCGATTCAACCATCTTCTTCTTGCTCTTGAGCAGCGTGGAATTAAGCCTGCAATATGCCACGCTGCCAACAGTGCCGCCATTATGGAGATACCTCAAGGCCACTTCAACATGGTTCGTGCTGGAATTGCAATGTATGGATTGTGGCCTTCGGATCAAGTAGGTCGGGATATTGTCAACCTTGATCCTGTCATGTCGGTTACGTCAAAGATCATCCATCTCAAAGATGTCCCTTCAGGATTTGGAATCAGCTACGGCACTACCCATGTCACTAAATCTCCAACCAGAATTGCAACCGTGCCCATAGGATATGCTGACGGTTACAGCAGGCTTTTGTCATCTAAAGGGGAGATGCTGGTCAAGGGAGTAAGGTGCCCGGTTGTTGGTCGGGTCTGTATGGACTATACAATGATAGATGTTGGCCATGTTCATGATGTTGCTGTCGGCGATGGTGTGGTTGTAATGGGAAGACAGGGTGATCAGCAGATAACGGCAGATGAGATCGCCCGACACATAAACACCATAAACTATGAGATTGTATGCTCTTTTAACCGCAGAATGCCTCTGGTGGTAAATTTTGAGATATGATTTTGTTCTTAATTTTCACGAAGAACATTTTAAGGCTGCCCATTCACATTACCATGGAAATGCACTTTTACCATGAAAATGCAATCTGATTTTCATGGTTAGGGGTGGCCACACAACGGCTATTAACGTTTATATTTGTACAAAAATAATAGATCAGGAATTGTTTTATGGTAAAAAAGAATCACTTAGAACTGCTTTGTGATGCAGGTGAGATGTTTGCTCTGCTTTCAGGAGTTTCAGACACAGAAAAGATATTGCAAAGGTGCGTGCTTCTTGTGGCAAAGCATCTTGATGCAGAGGTCTGTTCAATCTATCTTCTTGACAGTCGAAGAAGAGAGCTTGTGCTCAGGGCTACAACGGGACTTAACCCTGAATCTGTGGGAGTTGTCAAAATGAGGGTAGGGGAGGGGCTTGTAGGCAAGGCCATGGATACCATGGAGATGATTTTAGAAGATCACGCAAGCCTCAACCCTGATTTTAAATATTTCCCGGGAGCAAATGAAGAGCCTTTTGAGTGTTTTCTTGCCATTCCCATATTGAGAGGTTGGCAGGGGATCGGAGTTATGGTTGTCCAGAGGCTTGCCAACCACAGTTTTTCAGGTGAAGAGGCAATGGTATTGAGATCAATTGCTTCCCAGCTTGCAGTTATTATTGAAAACGCACGGGTTCTTTTGAGCCTCAAGGAGAGCGAATCAGCAAGGGATGGTTCGACAGGGAAAAATAGGCATGATAATAAAGAGTCTATGGAGCTGCCAAAGATTCTTCCTGCACGGATTGCCTCACGGGGAATTGCCATTGGCCGTGCGATGGTGGCAAGCCGTAATCCGATACTTGAGATGTTAAGAGGCACTCATCAGATCAAAGACGATAGTCTGCATCAGATCAATGATCTGGAAATGGCCATTGAACGAACAGTATCCCAGATTGAAGCTCTTGAGAAAGATGTATCTCTACGTCTGCCGGAAGCTGTGAGTCTTATTTTCGGTGCCCACATAATGATACTCAACGATAAGGGCTTTTCCGTTAAAATGAAGGAGATGACCCGTAATGGCATCTCTGCTCTTTCAGCGATTGTTACTGTTGCCAGAAAATATATGGATCTGTTTGGCTCAAGCGATAATGAATATCTTCAGGCAAAGGTAGCTGATGTTGAAGATATTGCCATCCGCCTGATCGAAAATCTTCATAAAAATGACACAGGCGGAGTTCCAAGCCATGAGAACAGAATCTTGATTGCTCGTGATCTTTTGCCTTCACAGACTGTAAGATTTGCAATGAAAGGGGTGGCCGGCTTTGTTCTTACAGGCGGCGGTGGTATTGCCTCTCATGCTGCCATTCTTGCCCGTTCGCTGGGCATTCCCATGCTGATTACAGATGATCTGTCAATTTTATCAATACCAGATGAGCCGACCATAGTTCTGGATGCTGAGGTCGGCAATATATATTTCAATCCTGGCCCCAAAATTGAAGAGCAGTTCCATCAGCGTATCGACTCTGAAAAAATTTTAGATAAGATCCCTGAAGTTCAGACTCTTAGCTCTGATGGTGTTCCTGTTTCTCTTATGGTCAATATAAATCTTTTGAGCGAATTAGATTCTGCAATCCGTCTCAATGCACCTGGAGTCGGGCTGTATCGTTCTGAATTTCCATTTCTTGTACGAAACAATTTTCCTTCTGAAGCTGAACAGGTAAGGGTTTATGATATTCTATTTTCCAAAATGGCAGGCAAAGAGGTTACGATAAGGACTTTGGATGTCGGTGGAGACAAGATGCTGAGTTATTTTGAGAATGCCGGTGAGGCAAATCCAGAGCTTGGGCTTCGTTCAATCCGGTTTGCTTTCAGGCATCCTGAAATAATGGAACAGCAGATCAGGGCAATTCTTGTTGCAGCGGCTGAGGCAGAATCTGACACAACTCTTAGAATCATGTTTCCAATGATCTCTTCCTTAGACGATTTTAGAAAGGCAAAAGATATGGTTGTAAGATGTTATGAAAAACTTGCCTCATCTTATGAACGATCAAACTTGTCAATGGCAGCTTTAGATAACAGCAATGCCCTGATGGGCACAACTAAAAATAAACGCCCTATAATTACGGCCAATTCAAGAGACTTTCACATAAATATCTTGGAAAACAAAAAGATGGTAAACATGCCGCAGATAGGCATGATGATTGAACTGCCCTCTGTTGTTGAGATCATTGATGCCCTTGCCGCAGAAGTGGATTTTTTCTCCATCGGCACCAATGATTTTGTCCAGTACATGCTTGCGGCAGATCGAACAAATGACCGTATTGCCGAGTATTATGCTCCTCATCATCCAGGAGTTTTAAGGGCATTGAACAGAGTTGCCAAAGCTGTTATCTATGCTGGAAAAGATATTTCAGTCTGTGGCGAAATGGCTAAGGAACCTCAATTTATACCCTTTTTTATTGGTATAGGCATCAGAAAACTGAGCGTTAATCAACACTATCTGTTTTCCGCACAAAAATGCATCAACAACTGGTCAACTGCTGATGCAATTAATTATGCACAATCTCTTCTTGCACAAGACAGCGTCAAAGGGGTTGAGAGCTTGACAGCTTTATACAAATAACCACCAAGGTTTGCCTTGAAATGGCCTGTCTCCAAAACAGGTTATCTGATGCTGGAGATGGTGGAAATACGGCAGTCCGGCAGAGCTGTGAACAGCTACTTTACCGTAAACATACATCATATTTTTATATTAGGGGGTTATTGATACGTACTCAAAATCGACACCTATCGATTCCTAAGCCTTGTCAACACAGTCTGAATCAGGATATTCAGGATGAAAGGATTTACAGGATAAACATCTTGTCCATCCTATAAATCCTGGCCATCCTCATTCAGACAGATGGAGATTTACCTGTAAATGATAGTAAGGTGTCGTTTTTGAATACGTAATCATGTTGGTTTAAAGGCGGAATGGCCTTCAGTGAATGTACGCTGCTTGTGCCACACTGAAGGCCGGTATTGGCTGTTTTGATCATTCAACATAAGACCTTATCATTATTGAGAATAAATCTTGACTGTATTGATACTCTTTGTTCTTTAACGGAAATTTCTTGTCAAATAATTCCATTTCTTCCATATTGACTTCATATGAATCGCTTACCTTAAATCCCCATTTATGATCATTAAATACCCCCTTTTTCAGCTCTAAAACAAGCAATCCTGATGGATATTTTCCATCCATTGTACTTATATTCAAATCTTTTCCTGTTTTAAACCCATGCTTACAATAATTATGTGGATCACCTAATATGATAATTGCAGGATACCCGTTTTTAATAACAATATCTTTTGTGTGTTCAATTAACATGGTTCCTATTCCACGCCGCTGGTATTTTGGATGAACGCAAAGAGGGCCAAATGTCGCTGTTTCTATCCTTTGAGCTTCTTCATTTTCAACATATGATTTAGAATACATTATACTGCCGACAATATGCCCGTCATTTTCTGCAACAAAATCAAGATTTTTTATAAAGTCCGAGCTGGTTCTGAGTTTATGTGCCGTATAATGCTCATCACATCCAGGTTTATATAAATTCCAAAAAGCCTCTCTTGTTAACTCTTCAACTTTGATAAAATCGGTTTCTTCTTCAGGCCTTATAACTATGTCCACTGTTTTTCTCCCTTACATTATTCTGATCATGCAGCTTTCGGCTGAGTCTTATCCCATTACCTGGCATCCTGTTTCAATTGATGATCTGGCCAACTCTGTCCCAACGAATTATATTGTTTTCTTGGCATCCTTCATTTGATGTCCAAAGTACTTTACACTTTTTGTTTGTCACATTTTAAATGCAAATATAGCGATACGGTCATCATATAAGACCGTTATGTCATCACGTCCGGATGTGAATTATCCCGTGTTTAACGTGATGCTCTTATGGCAACAGCATAGTCATCACTTGTCCTGTGGAATGTCAATATCTGATTAGTTTCTGCCTGCCCGGGATCATGACAGATAAAATCATTTAAAAGCGGGCCACCACTGTTATTAATAATATCAAAGAGTAGTTCCAGCCAGTCTTTTTTCTGTTCTTTACCGGTCAATATCTCATAGGGTGTTTTACCGGCTCTCTCTCCTCTTTTATAACGGCGATGGTTGTGGTAAAACATGATCAGATTCAGCATTTCACGTGTTATCTGGTTCCGTGATGTATTCAGATAAGACCTGATGATAGAATTAATACACTCTACCATTGCAGAACTTTGCACAACATGATTGAGTTCATGATAAACTCGATCTTTGAGATCCTCATATTGTTCCTGAAGATAACCTTCTGCGATTTCAAGGCAAAAGAGTTCATTCTCCTGACAATAATGCCGGCGTGCGGTTATCTTTGATTTGACCAGACCTTTATGCCATTGCCAACCGGCACAAAGTGCTTTGAGAGCCTTTTCATCAAGATCTTGTTGTTTTAAACTCTCGATTATACTCACTGCCTGATCAAAGTAGTTTAACAGATCAGGAAGGGTTTTCCTTATCTTGCCTACAGCATCAGAGAGCAAGGATCTGTTTAATGTATCAAAAAGATC
>JADGBC010000162.1 GCA_015231705.1 Desulfamplus sp.
AAGTAGTTTACACTTTTTTTGAGAAAATCCCCTCAAAATGGGAATAAGGTTTCAAAAAGTGTAAACCGGCAAATGAAACATGCCTAAAAAAGTATGATTTACAGATTGCTATCTACAGGGCAGCTCTTTTATTATGCCGGAGATCTTTTCTAAGCTATCCATCGGCTTTCCCTTGAAAAAATATCCGTCAGCCGTGAATAGAACTCTTGGTTTTGTCTGGCCGAATCTGTCAAGTACCCCCTTGATTCCAAAGTCTGGTGAGCATGATGACCAAACTGCCCCGATGCTTGTGGCTGCAAGCATAGCTATGATTGATTCAGGCATGTTAGGGAGAAATCCTACCACTCTGTCGCCTGGCTTTATGCCCGCATTTCTCAAAGCCTGGGCAACTCTTGATGTCTCATCGTAAAGTTGATTATAGGTAAGAGTCCTTCTTATCTGGTCTTCACCACGAAAAACAAGGGCAATATTATTATTTCTGAATCTTAAGAGATTCTCTGCAAAATTGAGCATTGAGCCCTCAAACCATTTGGCTCCCGGCATTTTTTGTGGGGCATCAATAACACGGTCAAAAGATTTGGATGAGCGGATTTTTGCAAAATCCCACATCAGTGCCCAGAACTGTTCAAGATTTTCAATAGACCATTGATAAAGTCCATCGTAATCGGAAAGTGTTTTTCCATGTTTTTCGTTGACCGTCTGCATGAACCTGTACATATTGGTCTGTCTGATTCTCTCTTCAGATGGCTTCCACAGGCACTTTGCCATGATTATATCTCCCTCTTGCTTTTAAAAATTTCATATCTTTATGACATAGAAACCTAACAAAGTAGAATTAATGTAAGGTTATTCATACAAAACTGCCAGAATAGTTGCTCTGCCCTCTTTGGCCTTGATCAGATGCGGAGTTGTGGATAGATAATATACACTGTCCCCCGGAGCAAGATCATAAGTTTCGTCACCTATTTGAAGCTCTGCAATACCGTCCAGAACATAAATAAACTCTTCACCGTCGTGTACCGACACCTCTTTTACAGGATTCTCTTCCAACTGGACAATAAGAGCCTCCATATGTCTTCCTTGAACCTCAGGTGCAAGACTCATGTAAGAATATAGCTTCTGATTGCCTTTTTGTGATGTGGAACGCGATATCTGTTTTCTCTCATTTTTGCGTGTTATGGAATAAAGTTTTGATCCTACACCAGATACTAAGCGACCCAAAGCACTGTCCAGGGCTTTGGAAAGTTTCATAACTGTTCCAAGCTGAGGCTTGATAACACCATTTTCTATATCTTCGAGCCGCTCCTTCTCAAATCCTGTTAGATTAGCAAGATCATCAATGGAGATCCCTTTTTTTTCTCTAAGCTGCCGGATTCTGATACCAACATCTTCCACATCTTTTGTCTGTCCATTTTCAATATTGCCGGTCAAATCTTCAAAATAGTCCACATTTATGTGTGGAGTCGTTTCATCTTTGTGCATTATGATCTCCTTAAGTAATGGCTGATCTTGATCGTGATTATTGTGTTAAAAAGCTCAAAGTAGACACCTATCCACTCAAGAGCCTTGTCAAGACTGTCAGAATCAGGATATTTAGGATGAAAGGATTGGCAGGATATAAATCCTTATTCATCCTGTAAATCTTGAGCATCCTGATTCAGACAGATGCTAATATACCCAGGAAACGATAGCAAGGTGTCGTTTTTGAGTAAAAGGAATGTGGTGACACTCTCATTGGCCTAACTTATCCTGCGGATTTTCATCTGTATAGCTCAGTAACGCTCTTTGGCAGCTCTCCATTCAGCAGCATAAATGAACGGCAGGGCATGGACGGACGACCAATTTTTTCCTGCTTGGCGGCAAAAACATCCAATACTTCGGCACGGAATTCACGACCCAGAGACAGAAGCCTGTCTTGATCTATTCCAGTATCAACTCCAATCTCATGAAACATTGCCACCATATCTTCTGTGGAAATCAGACCATGGTTAAAATGGTCACTGTAATAATCTCCTTCACGCCCTTTTATAGGAACTCCATCAACCGTGTTGGCAGGCTGCCCCCCAATTCCTGACATACATGATTCAAACCTGATAATGCCTGCTTTAAGAGCAGCAGCGGCATTTCTTAGTGCTGATGCCATGTTTTTGGTGTGGAAGTGTGCAATGTAGAGCTTAGGGTCTGCATAATCGCGACCGTCAGCTCCTCTGCCCATCTCTTTTGGATCAAGCACTCGGCTGAAAAACTCATAAGCCTTGTGATAATCAGTAACAGAACCGTCATGGTCAGCAAGTTCTATATCATCTGCTCCGCAATCTAAATACCGCTTTGTAAAAGCAACAGCAAAATCTAACTTTTCAGCCATGCTGTATTGCTTGTTATATTTTTCAAAAGGACTTCCCCAAATAGTGCTTACAGTACCATTTACTACCATTCCTCGGCTATGAGCTGCTTTTATAACCTGTTCGGTCATTGCAAAGTATTGATCATGCGTTTTGCCTGAATTGGCTTTTTGATGGTCAGGACAGGTTGATGTCATTTGAAGTATTCGATCTGGACCAAAACCTTGATCAAAGTCTTTAAAAGCACGTTCTGCCCCTGTTTCATGGATGGCAACTGCTGTAAGTTCAACATCGCCACCGTTCCGTTTCATCATTTCGCCTATAGTTTTGCCGTTAGGCATTTTAGTTTCGCTGTTCAGCAGTCGTTTTAATACTTCTGTGGCATCAGGAAAAAAGGGAACAAATTTAGGATGGCCATAATTCGTAACTTCCAAACGTTTAAAACCTGCTATAATCAAGCCTTCTATATATTTAATCTTGGTATCGGTATCAATGATGGTTTCAAGCGATTGTAAACCATCTCTTATGCTGATATCGCTGAGTTCCATTTTTTTCCCAGCAAACTGACTTTTTGCAATGTAAAATTCTGACATTTTTTTCTCCTTATATGGTGGTGTTATTTTGTTGAGATGGCTTTTAAGGCATCCTTCATATCGCCTCAAAATTAGTTTACACTCTTTTTGAGCAAATCTCCTAAAACGGGAATCCGGTTAAAGAAAGAGTAAATAGGCAAATGAAGCATGCCGCTTTTAAAATCTAAAATTGCCAAAAGACGGTTCGCCAATCTCTTTCAACAGACTTACCTCAAATGCCATCCCAAGCCAGTCGCGTATCTCGGAGAACTTAAGAACCCCGTCATTGAGAAGGCGTGATGCACAGAAAAATGGATGAGCTTCTCCATCATACTTTTCGATCATCTTCTCCTGAAACTGATCTTTCTCCTCTTGGGTCATGGGTTTACCGCTTCCTTTACGCTTTGCCTCCTCAATTGAGAGAAGTACTCCGCCGGCACTTTTTCCGCTCATTACCGAAGTTCTTGCCCGCATGGTTATGAACAGAAAATGGGGACGGTAAGCTCTGCCGCACATACCGTAATTTGCAGCTCCGTTATCAGGCCCGATTACAAGCTGAATTTTTGGAACCTGAGCACACGATACAGCCCTTACAAGATCAGCACCATATTTGCCGATTCCAGCATGTTCCGAGTCTGACCCCACCATAAAACCCGGGGCATTCTGGATAAACAGCAGGGGAATTTTTTCCTGACTACACCTGACAATCCACTCGGTAGCTTTTCTTGCTGCCTCATGGAATATAATCCCTACACGATTGGAGCAGAGCACCCCTACTGGAAAACCTTTGATACGGATTTTGCCGGTTATGATGTTATCTCCTCTTCCCTGTGCATAGTTTGCCTTGTATTCCTGAAAAACACTGCCGTCAGCAATACATTCTAAAATCTGCCGTGCATCAATTCCCTGATGTGCAGAGACAGGCATATAATCATAAATTGATTCGGGCGGAACTGCCGGCTCCTCTTCCTGATAACGGTGAAGGTTAATGGTCTGGGGTTTTTCAAGGGAGAGGATATCCCGAACTCTTGCCACCGCGTCTGCCTGATCAACACAAAGATGGTCAGCTCCTCCTGATATCTGGGTGTGGACTGCTGCTCCACCTAAATCTTCGGCTGATATGCTCTCTCCTGTTGCCATTTTGACAAGAGGGGGCCCTCCTAAAAACGAGAACGACTGCTGATCAATCATGATTGACTGGCAGGCCATGAATACAATGTATGCACCACCTGCGGTGTTGCCGCCTGTGCTCATGGTTATCTGCTTCAACCCCTTTGCTGACATTCTGGCCATATTGTAGAAAATAGTGCCAAAATGCTGATCATCAGGAAAAACTTCAGCCTGCATGGGAAGAAAGACTCCGCCTGAGTCTCCTATATATACCGAGTTGATGCCACACTGGTCTGCAATGGCCTGAGCACGCATGTGTTTTTTAAGAGTTATTGGAAAATAGGTGCCTGCCTTGACTCTTGAATCATGACCTACAATCATTGTCCAGTTGCCGTGTATCTTGCCAAGCCCTGTAACAATTCCGGCACACGGGACATCGTCAACTCCAGGATAACCCATACCAAAACCGGCAAGAAGGGATAACTCGAAAAAAGTTGTTCCAGGATCTATCATATCCTCGATCAGTTCACGAACCGGCCTCTTGTTTTTTGCAGCCAGAGAGTCAACCGCCTTCTGTCCTCCGGGCCATGTTGCCTGGTATTTACGTTCCTCAAGCAAAGCCTCTTCATTTTCCCAGAATGCTCTATTTTCACTCATTGTCTGTTTTAGTCCTCTTTATATAAAGGTCTCCATAAGGTACTGTTTTCCTATGGAGACTTTTGATTTTAGATTGCGGCGGTCATTGCCATTGATGCATGGAATCGCCATTGATGCATGGAATTTGTCAACATCCCTTGTAAACAGGTTTTCGTTTCTCCCTGAATGCGGTCAAACCTTCAACTCTGTCTTGGGTCGGGATTGTTACTCGATAGGCATTGGATTCGATAGCAAGGCCAGTTGCAAGATCGGTTTCTATTCCCTGATTGATCGCATATTTTGCCATCTCCACAGCAATGGGCCCTGTTTCTCCTATCATCTCTGCCATTGCCATACACTCATCGATAAGTTTATCAGGTTCGCATACTTTATTGACAAGACCGATTGACAACGCTTCGGCAGCATCGACTCTTCTTCCCGTAAATATAAGCTCTTTTGCCTTTGCAACTCCTATAATTCTTGGAAGTCTTTGCGTTCCTCCTCCGCCTGGGATAATGGCAAGCCTTGTTTCGGTAAGCCCCATGACAGCACTGCTTGAAGCTATCCGTATGTCTGATGCAAGGGCAAGCTCGGTGCCGCCTCCAAGAGCTATACCGTTAATAGCTGAAATGACGGGCTTGTTAAGATTCTGAACAGATGTAAGAAGATTTCTTATTGTGAGAATGAATTTTTTGACCTCATCCTGGGAAAGTGTTGCACGCTCTTTAAGGTCTGCTCCTGAGCAGAATGCCTTCTCGCCGCTGCCTGTTATAATGACGCTTCTTATTTCCGGTCTGTACTGCAAAGCATCCACGGCATCTCTTAAGGCATAGAGCATTTCAAAATTTAGAGAGTTCATGGATTTGGGGCGGTTGAGGGTCAGTATTACACTGCTTGCTTTTTCTTCCTGCATCAAAACAGATTCGTTCTCTATATTTGGATTGATGTCAGTAACCATATATTGTTCTCCATTTTGTTATAATAGCTTTTTAAACTCTTCTACTTCCGCAAAAAAATAATGGATATGACCGCAAGATTGCTAACATCCTATATATCTTGAAATTACAATACGTTGAACCTCTGAAGTTCCTTCACCTATATCAAGAAGTTTCTGATCGCGGTAGAATCTTTCGACATTATACTCCTTCATCAAACCATATCCGCCATGAATCTGAACCGCATGGTTCGCGACTCTTCCCATAAGCTCGGAACAGTATAGCTTTGCCATTGCAGCCTCTTTTTCAAACGGGCGTTTCTCATTTCTGAGCCAGCACGCTTTATACATAAGATTTCGGGCACATTCGATCTCCATTGCACAGTCTGCAAGCTTAAAGGCGATCGCCTGAAATTTTGAGATTGGCTGGCCGAACTGTCTGCGCTCCTTTGCGTATTGAAGGGCAAGATCATAAGCACCCTGTGCTCCACCAAGCCCCATTGAACCGATCGAAAGCCTGCCGCCGTCAAGGGTTTTTAGCATCTGATGAAATCCATCTCCCTGTTTTCCAAGAATATTTTCTTTTGGTACACGGACATTGTCAAAATAGAGTTCTGCTGTATTAGATGCTCTCCACATCATTTTTTTGTGCATAGGAACAGCCTTGAAGCCAGGAGTTCCCTTTTCCACTATAAAACAGGTGTATTCAGGTTTGCCATTGGCTTTTGTTCCTGTGATCGCCTGAACCGTCACCCCAAGTGTCATTTCGCAGGCAGCATTAGTGATAAAGATTTTTGAGCCGTTGATTATCCAGTCATCTCCGTCAGGTACTGCTGTTGTTTTGCTCCCTCCAGCATCAGATCCGGCTGTTGGTTCTGTCAATCCAAATCCCCAAAGGGCTTCTCCACGACATAAAGGAGGAAGATATTTCTGTTTTTGCTCTTCTGATCCAAAATAGTATAAAGGTCCTATACCAAGAGAGTTTCCAGCAGCAATAGTGGCAGCCTGAGAGCCGTCGATTCTGGCGATCTCTTCAACAGCGATAATGTAGGAAAGATAATCCATCCCCTGCCCATCATACTTTTCAGAGACAAACATTCCGAAAAGACCTATCTCTCCCATTTTGCGGGTCAATTCAGCAGAGAACTCCTCTTTTTCATCCAGATCACCTGCAACTGGTGCAATCTCTTTCAGGGCAAAATTTCTTACCTCTTTTCGGATCATCTCCTGCTCTTTTGTAAGATCGAAATTCACCTTTTATCCTCCTTGAGTTTTATAGTGACAATGTAGTCTCTTTTTATATTGAAAACCTTTATGTGAAAGTCTCTTGAATTAGCAGTAATCATGGGACTTTCATTGTTCGTTGTGACCAAGAGCAATACCCCGCTCCGGCCGTGCCGGTTATTGGCAATTTAGTTTGAAAAGAAATGAAAGTTTGTTTTTAATATGCTTTCCGAACGAACGCTCAGTCTGTTTAGGGCAGATACTATATTTGTTGAATTGTGTTTGTCAAACAGTTTTTTTTAAATTTTTTATTTTTTTTTTAACAGCCTAATAACATTCAATATTTATAACCTGTTTCATTTCTTGACAACATTGCCTAAAGGTTGTAAAACTAATCTGACTGAGCGGTCGCTCAACAAATCTATGAGTACGCCTTGAATATGTCCGCGGTAAAAATATATTCCAAAAATAACCGCAATACCCTAAAATGGATTTTGATTAAACCATACTGTAAAGAGGTGACTGTGAAAAAAAAAATAACCGCAAACCTGAATGCCGAAGGT
>JADGBC010000163.1 GCA_015231705.1 Desulfamplus sp.
ATCCTAAATCACATCAAGAAAACCTTGATATTACATACCGCATGAATCAGGAGATCTGTGATTTTCCAAGCAGAATGTGGTATCAGGGCAAACTCCGTCCGGCTTCTGTCAACTCGGATTCACGCCTGAGATTAAACAGCACAGCTTTAGCCTGCAACCCAGGCCTACCACCAGATTCAATTCATACAGATTCAATCCGGCAATTCATCACATCTGTTCTCGATCCTGAAAAACCGGTAGTCATGATACTTGTAGATCATGAAGGCTGTTCCCAGCAGTGCGATATGGAGGCTGAACTCATGTCATCTCTTGCTCATCAACTTGTGGCATGTTACGGCCTGAAACCAGAACAGATAGCTCTGATTTCACCACACAGGGCACAGAATAACGCCATTACAAAAAGACTCGGTGAGATGATGGCAGAATCAAAAGCCTTTGGCATGCCGATTGTGGATAGAGTTCAAAGCTGTGACCAAATCTTGTTGGCAGGTTCCAGCAACATGCCGATTGTGGATACTGTAGAGAGGGTACAGGGTGCTGAACGTGATGTCATAATATTTGGAATTACATCATCAGATCCTGATCATGTAATGAGCGAATTTCTAAACAGCCCCAACCGTCTTAACGTTGCCATAACCCGTGCAAGACATAAACTGATCATTGTCGGAAGCCAAGCTTTTTTCTTTGCAATACCAGATAATGAGGAAATGCTTGAAAAGAACCGCTGCTTCAAGGCACTGCTTGAGCATTGCAGGGAGAAAGATGCACTGTTTGTGGTGTGACCATACATGATTTTGGTATTTATTGTCAGCTGCAAGTTTTGAAAAAAGATGCTCTGGCCGGACGATACTACACAATCTCACGTATTTTGTCGGACAGCTCCTGCATGGAGAAGGGTTTCTGGATAAAGTTGACACCTTGATCCAGAACACCATGATGAGCAATGATATCTGCTGTATAACCGGACATAAAAAGAGACCTTAAAGAGGGATTGATCTGGATCAGTTGTGATGCAAGATCCCGCCCGTTCATCCCGGGCATGATAACGTCAGTTATAAGCAGGTCAATCTGACCGGAGCAGGCATGGGTAATATCGATTGCCTCTTTGGGAGTTGCTGCTGTCAGAACTTTATAACCCAACCGCTTAAGCATGCTCTCACCAAGTTCTAAAAGTGATATTTCATCTTCTACCAGAAGGATTGTTTTTGATTTATTCTCTGATTCTGGCATCAATATTGATGTTGACTCGATGCTGTCATTAGATAAGCTATCTCTATGTTGTCCGATATAGACGGGCAGATAGATCCTGAAGGTCGTGCCCTTACCGGGTTCGCTGTAAACATTGATGAAGCCGTTATTCTGCCTCACAATGCCATACACCGATGCAAGCCCAAGTCCGGTCCCCTTGTCTACCTCCTTGGTGGTAAAAAATGGGTCAAAAATCATTGAGACTCTTTTACTGTCCATACCACAACCATTGTCGCTAACAGCAAGCATGACATATGATCCTGGAAGAGCATCAACATTATCAGCACAATCGGCCTTATCAAAAAAAGCATTGTCAGTTTCAATGGTGATTTTGCCAGCCTCTTCTGTGTCTCTTCTTAATCTGTTCAGATCTTTCTTTTCACCAGCTTCCATTTTTGAGCTACTATCCATATCTGGCATTTCATATTTACCAAACTTGCCCGTTTTATAATCACTATCGACTTCGCCCTTGTCATGTTCGCCTTTGTCATGAATGGCATCACGGGCATTGATACACAGGTTTATCATAATTTGATCAATCTGGGCCGGATCAATCTTTACCATTCCGGCATTTGCACTTCCTGTCCACACAAGATCAATGTCTTCTCCTATGAGCCGCACAAGCATGGATATTAGCCCTTCGACAGAGTTGTTAAGATCAACCACCTGAGGGTTAACAGTCTGTTTTCTTGCAAATGCAAGAAGCTGTTTTGTCAAATCAGCGGATCGGCTGGCAGCTTTATGGATTGAAGAGAGCCCGTGATATGCAGATTCTTTTGTATCCAGATCATTCAGCAGCATCTCTGTATGTCCAATAATCACCCCAAGCATGTTGTTGAAATCGTGAGCCACACCACCGGCAAGACGTCCTATGGACTCTACCTTCTGTGCCTGAAGCAGCTGCTGTTGAAGTTTATGACTCTCCTCCTCCGCTCTCTTGCGGTCGGTGATGTCAATTGTATAACCTGCCAGATAACATGGCTTGCCTTTAATATGAATCGGAAACTTGATTGTCGAATAATGCCTTCCGTTAAATTCCTCTTCAACAACGATCTCTCTGTTTTCCTTTAATATCCTCAGATCGTCTGCAACCATCCTCCTGGCAAGATCAGACGGGAAAAGATCATACATGGTTTTACCAAGTAACTCTTCTAAGGGTCTGTCCAGCATGGTCTCATAATTGCTGCTCAATCGAAGGGACCTTATCTGGTCATCTTTAAAAAAGACATACACAGGGCTGTATTTCATGAAATAGCTGAATATCTCCTCACTCTGCTTTAATGCAGCTTCGGCAAGTTTGCGTTCCTCTATGTCCTGCATAGCCTGTTCAAAAAGAATACGATAACGATCTTCAGAAAGGGAAAGCTCCCTATTGGCAGCAACCAGCTCTGAAGTCTTTGTTTTGACTTTTCTTTTAAGTGCAATGTTGAAAAGAGCAAGCATGACAAACAGGCAAAGCAGTATCAGCAGTGCCGGCAATAGCCATTTAGGCAAAATTTTATCATTTCCATAACCAGTCCATTTATTGCGAAGATCGTAATATACCGACCCTCTGTCTGCTTTTAATTCTGCAATATACCGGTTAAGTATGGAGAGGATTTCTCTGTTAGTATCTTTTGGGGTGGCAAAGCCAAGCCTTATGGGAGAGAAGACTATAGGTGTTCTCTCAATATCGTAGCCATTTTCGACCATTGTTCCGTAGATGTTAGGACAGACACCTGCATCTGCCTCCTTATCATGGACAGCCTTTAAATTTTCCCTGTTTTCATTTTTTTCAACCATATTGCAGGTAATGTTGAACTGATCAAGTATCTGTTTAAAGTTATCAGTGGTTATACCGCTTTTCACTACACTGACAGTCTTGTCCTGAAGGTCAAAAATAGTTTGAATGGGGCTTCCCTTCTGTTTAAATACCGTTGCCCAGTCCATAATAAGATAGTCGGAAAAATCAAGTTGCTCGGCTCTTTTGGCCGAATAGGCAATAGACACCTGAAGATCAATCTCTTTGTTTTCAATACGGGTTAGGCACTCGCTCCATGATCCAGGGATATATGTTATTTCCCAATCCTCCTTTTGAGCAATATAATTCAGAATATCAGGGAAAAAACCACTGGCTGTTCCTGTGTCGTCTATAAAAACAAGCGGGCTGAAATTATATACGCCTATTTTTATCTTCTGACCGGCATTGGCATCAGGCATGTGTGACAGAAACAAGAGAGCCAGCACCGATAGAATAAGAATATAGTTAGCTTTGCAACAATTATTGTTTGATTCAAATTCCTGAACAGCAAAATATGTCTCTCTCATGGTTGTTCCTTCTTCTTCCGGTATCAATTCCATTGGCTACCAGTTAAGTTGACCAGGTACTGTAAAACCTGGCAACTTTGCGAACCTAAAGGTTTTCTTCGGCAACCACTAACTCTTCACGGTTGGTATTGATATGCTTTTTCTATATTGGTCAATGTTTCCCAAAGGAAGCAGATATCCATGCTTCAGATACATATCCTTTATTTTGAGAAGATCCTCCACAAGATCATCTCCAGGAATCATGTGCCCCACCCATTTGGTCCTTTTGGCTTTGTTATCAAGATACCAGCACAGAACAGGTACGTTGGCTCCTTTTGCAATATTCCAGAAACCTGTTTTGATTCTTGATGTTTTTTTTCTGGTTCCTTCCGGCACAATGGCGATACTGAAATTTTCTCTTCTCTGATACTCCTTGATAACACTCTCCACAAACCCGCTTGCTTTATCTCTTACCACTGCAATACCACCAAGAGCACTAAGAAGAGGAGACATGGGCCAGAAAAACCAGTCTGATTTTATCAGCACCTTGGTACTTACCTTGATTACTTTGATATATGTAAACGCCATGACCGTATCGATGTTGGATGTATGCGGAAAACCTATCACCACAGCTTTCTTAGGCCAGTAATCAGGAAGTTCCTCATATGTCCATCCTTTTGTTTTATATATTAGTTTGCCAAGTTTGCTTAAAAATGATTGCATGGATGCTCCTTTTTGTATTCTTGAAAAATGCAATATCAATAACCATAAAAAAAGCCTTATAGATGGTCATTGACATGCTATGAACAATATTTATTGACATATTTTTTTGATAAGCTTCAATATCATTTTCTGATCAATAAAACAAAAATAAAAAAGATTAATCAGGATAAGAAATGACCGATATTTTACTTATTCAACCACCGGTTGAAGATTTTTATTTTACTTATAAAAGAAGTATTCCATATGGTCTGGCATCCATTGCCGCATCTCTTCAAAAATATGGCTTTTCCGTTGCAATTGTGGATTGCCTGGCTGTGAAGAAATCCAAAATAATCGAAATGCCTGAGCAGATGGATTATCTTCGATCCTACTATGGAGATAATGATATATCGATATTTTCGCTTTTCCATCAGTTCAGACATTATGGCTACAGTTATGAGTATGCTGGCAAGATTGCAAGAGATAAAAAGCCTTTTCTTGTCGGGATATCTTCTCTGTTTACCCCGTATTGCCATTCTGCTGAAAGGACAGCTTGGATTGTAAAAAAATTCTGGCCTGAATGCAAGATTGTAATGGGTGGGCACCATCCAACAGTTCTGCCTGATCAGGTTATGAGATGTGATGCCGTTGATTTTGTTTTAAGAGGTGAGGGAGAGGTATCAATGCCCCTTCTGGCAAAGTTTTTATCAAACAGATTTGACAGGAACTCTATCTTAAATATTCCTGGCATTGTATTTAGAAAAAAAGATTATCCTTATCCATCAAATGCTTCTAAAAAGAGCACTTCTTTTTCAGAGAAGTGCTCTTCAAATAGCTACTCGTCAAATAGTTGCTCACCGGATATTTGCTCATCAGATATCTGTTCAGGCAGATCGGTTCACCCGATCTATATCTCAGAACCTGCATGGATTGAGAACCTTGATGAACTGCCTCCCCCTGCAATGGAGCTTGTCAATCACCGTTTTTATAGCCGGAGCAAAGACAATGTTTACAGTCGAAGCAAAGACGATGCTGATCGTAGAGAGACTTCCGTATCTGGTTACAAGCCAGAGGAAAAAATGGCCAATATAAGACATGGCAGTACCGTTGTTGTAGCTGGAAGAGGTTGCCCCATGCCCTGTACATACTGCTCTGTGGGGGCCTCATCATCACACGGCAGATTCAGGCAGAGAACAGTTAAGAGTGTTATTAACGAGCTGTCACTTCAGATCGAAAGATATAATGTCGGGTTTATTGATTTTGAAGACGAGAATCTGACCCTTAACCGGAAGTGGTTTCTTGATCTTATGAGTCAGATTACAAAATTGTCCGAGGGAAGATCCATTGAGTTGAGAGCAATGAACGGGCTCTATCCGCCTTCGCTTGATGAACAGATGATAATTGCCATGAAGAGGGCCGGATTTAAAACCTTGAACCTCTCTTTGGGATCAACGTCCGCAGAACAGCTCAAGCACTTCAAAAGGCCGGATGTGAGAAAATCATTTGAACAGGTGCTCTCAATTGCAGAGCGTCACGGCATGGAGACTGTCTCATATCTGATAGCAGGGGCACCAGATCAGGATGCCCAGACCTCTTTGGATGACCTTCTGTTTCTGTCACAAAAGAAAACACTTGTCGGGCTTTCCATATTTTATCCGGCTCCAGGGAGTGTGGATTATGAGTTATGCTCTCAAAAAGGGCTGCTTCCCGAACACTTCTCGCTTATGCGATCTTCTGCCTTGCCAATAGACCATGCCACAAGCCGCCTTCAGGCTGTGACACTGCTTCGTCTTGCAAGAGTTCTTAATTTTATGAAATTTCTTGTAAAAGAGAGTGGATCGATTCCTGAACCGGAACCATGTAATGCTTCAACCCCTGAACTGGAACCATGTAATGCTTCAACCCCTGAACTGGAACCATGTAATGCTTCAACCCCTGAACTGGAACCATGCAATACTTCAATCCCCGAACCGGAACCATACGATCTTGAAACCTCCGTGCAAACAGGTTTAAAAGGGGAGATAAAAATAGTGACAAAGCGTTCACAGGAAGAGAGAAAGAGAGTCGGAATCAGTCTGCTCAAGTGTTTTCTCCATGATGGCAAGTTAAGGGGAATTCTGCGTGATGGTACTGTTTTTGAGCATAATGTAGATTCAGGTCTGTGCAGACAATTTGTTCAGGAGATAAAGAGGATGAGGAGAGTCTCCTCATCCTGATTCAGACAGCCATAAAAACAATCAGAGTCGGTTTGAAGTTGTAACCAGTTTTGAGGTTACTTTCTATCTATTGAGGTTATAATTTATCTGTTTGCTTATCTGCTTACAATGCCGTCTGTAATGATCTGTCCAGCTGCTTCTGTTCGGTTTTTGAGAGATAGTATTCATAATCGCCATCATAACTTATCATCTCCCCTCGATCTATCTCAAAAACCCGATTCACAAGAGAACGCAGAAAATACCGGTCATGGCTCACCAGAACAATGGTGCCGGTGAATTTTTGAAGTGCATGGAGAAGAATCTCTCGTGACTGTATATCAAGATGGTTGGTGGGTTCGTCAAGAATCAGAAAATTTAGCGGCAGGCCAAGAAGCGTTGCAAGTACTACACGGCTTTTTTCTCCTCCTGAGAGTTGTTTTATTCTCTTTTCCACATCATCTCCGGAAAAGAGAAATGCGGCACAAAGGCTTCTTATTACACCTATCCCTGCAAGGGGCAGTACGTTTTGAACTGTTTCAAAAACGGTCTTTTCCGGATCAAGAATATCCATGGCGTGCTGGCTGAAGTAACCAGGATAGACGCTGGCTCCGATTCTTGCCGTGCCTTCTGTCGCCTCTGCCTTTCCTGCCAGAACCTTCAGGAATGTTGATTTTCCGGCACCATTGACTCCAACAACAGCAATTTTATCCGATCTGTTAATCATTGCACAGATATTACTGAACACTGTTTTGGATTCACCTTCCTGAGTCGTCCATGTTTTTCCCAGTCCATCCATGACCACAACATCATCACCTGAACGGGGAGGTTCTGCAAATTCAAACTTGATGACCCTCTGCTGTTCAGGAATTTCAATCCGTTCTATTTTTTCTAATTTTTTGATACGGGATTGTACCT
>JADGBC010000164.1 GCA_015231705.1 Desulfamplus sp.
TTTCTGTTTTCCGGCACCATAAAGGAGAACCTCCTGTTTGGAGACCAGGACGCAGATTCTGTAAAGATTCAAGATGTGCTTGAGATGGCACAGCTAACTGAGACAATAGCCTTATTTCCAAAAGGTATTGAGACAATAATCGGGGAAAAAGGAGTGATGCTCTCCGGTGGCCAAAAACAACGTATCGCACTTGCAAGAGCCTTCTTGAAATCATCTCCTATTTTGATTTTGGATGATCCTGTAAGCCAGGTGGATATGGAGACCGCATCCAAAATTGTAAAAGTCATTGAATCCTTTGTTGGTAACAAGACTATTGTTATTGTCTCTCATCGATTTTCGATTTTCAGGAATGCCGATCATATTATCGTGCTTGACAAAGGAGATATAATTGAACAGGGAACTCATCTGGAACTGATTGAAAAAAAAGGATATTACACACGGGCGTGGCAGATGCAGGAGAGCGAGGATAATTTTACACAGAACGATTTGAGCATAAACCTTTCAGATGACAATATGTCTGCATATGATAATGTCTCAGCAGACAACAGTGGCATTCTTGAGGCACAACGTACCCGGGCAATTACAAAAAAGGATATGGAAGAGGGCAAAATATGAAAGGCGGTATTGGAGGATACCAGGAAGATGCACTTGATAAACAGAGAGATATTAAACTGCTGAAACGCTTTATCCCGTTTCTTAAGCAGAACAAAAAGGTGATTTTGCTCTCTGTTTTGCTCATGACACTGCTTTCGCTTGCAGAAATTACAGTTCCCTTTATCACCAGAACGGCTGTTGACGACTACATTCTTCCTGGAATGGCCAAAGGCGTGACAGAAATTCAAAAGGGTGAGTACCTTTATAATGCCACTATCGCCGGACTTGCACTTTTTCTTCTTGCAGTTATCCTTTTTGTGCTCAACTTCTGTCAAACTTTTGTGATGGAATATGCAGGTCAATTGATGATGCATGATCTTCGCATTAAGATATTTGCCCGTATCCAGAAACTGCCTGTTTCGTACTTCTCAAAAAACACTGTTGGCAGACTCTCTACCAGAGTAACCAATGATGTTCAAAACATGCAGGAGATGTTTACCTCCATTATCACGTTTGTAATTAAAGATTCTGTAATGCTTGTCTCAATTCTGGTTGTACTGGTGATAATGGATATTAAACTTTCCATGATTTTGTTTCTTATTATCCCGTTTGTGGTGCTATCTACATGGCTTTTTTCCGAGAAGTCACGTGAGATATACAGGAGGCTTCGTGCCAATATAGCAGAGATCAACTCCATGTTTTCCGAGTGTATCGGTGGAATTAAAGTTATACAGATTTTTACGCAGCAGAAAAAAATGGTGGCAGACTTTAAGGTGCTCAATCATGAAAACTATGTTGCCGGTATGGAGCAGGTAAAGGTTTTTGGAGTTTTTATGCCAATCATTGACCTTTTTAGCTCTATTGCCCTGGCTGCTATAATCTTCTATGGAGGAGGCAGGGTTATATCGGAAACTTTAACGCTTGGAACTCTTGTGGCATTTATCTCATACACCAAAATATTCTTCCGTCCTGTAAGAGATCTGGCCGAAAAACACAACATCCTCCAGAACGCTCTTGCATCAGGCGAAAGAATTGTCCAGATTCTTGACTCTCAGGAAGAGAAGGATGGGGGAGCGGCAACACTTGACACAATTGAGAAACTTGAATTTAAGCAGGTATCTTTTCAGTATGAAGGTGGGGATGAGAACAAGGTTATAAAGAGCGTATCTTTCAGGGTAAACAAAGGAGAATCTCTTGCAATACTTGGTCCCACAGGCTCTGGAAAGACATCTCTTATGAACCTTATTGTGCGATTCTATAAACACGGGTCAGGTGATATTTTAATTAATGACCAAATTATTGATCATTATTCCACGCACTCTATTCGTTCAAAAACGGCTATCGTGACCCAGGATCCATATCTATTTTCAGGTACGATCAGGGAGAATATTACCCCGCCTGACAGTATGATCAGCAACAGGGAGCTGGATGAAATTCTTGAACTCTCCTGTCTGGATTCTGTTATCGATAATCTGCAAAACGGGGTTGATACCAGGATATCCCAGGGCGGCAGCTCTCTGTCAAGTGGAGAGAGGCAGTTGATATCAATTGCCAGGGCTTTTGCACATAAGCCGGAGCTTATAATTTTTGATGAGGCGACTTCCTATGTGGATACCGAATCTGAAGAAAAAATAAGGATTGCAACTGCAAAACTGCGTGAAAATCGCACATCAATCACAATTGCTCACAGGTTGAGATCTGCCATGACAGCAGATAACATCATTGTGCTAAAAGATGGCAAAATAATAGAATCTGGCAACCACGACACACTTATGAACTTTAAGGGATTTTATTTCAGACTCCATTCAGTTGCATAGAGATGTTTTTAACATTTTTTATATGAAAGTCTCTTAAAATAGACGTGCTTATGTGACTTTCATGGTTCGTTGTGGCCGAGAGGAAACCCCCGCTCCGGCCGTGCCGGTTTAAAATGAGGCTACAGAGTTTTTTCAATCCTCATAATATCTTCAGGGGTATCCACTTCGGGTGAATCATGCACAGTAACAGCTACTCTTATACGATATCCATGTTCAAGTACTCTTAACTGCTCTAACTTTTCGATCTTTTCAAGATACCCCTCCTGAAGAGATGCAAACAGATCAAGAAATGACTTTTTATATGCATAAAATCCAAGATGTTTATAATAATCGACGGGCTTTCCACCATCATATAAAAAGCCATCTATACATCTCCCATCTCGTGGAAAAGGGATCTGGGATCTTGAAAAATAGAGGGCATAACCATCTTTATCGAACACAACCTTCACATCCTTGGGATCTGTGATCTCCCGTGGTGTATTTATTCTGCAGGCAAGTGTTGACATTAAAAGCTCTGGATCTGTAGCAAACGGAGCTACCATTTCATTAATGCAGACAGGGTTGAAAAGAGGCTGGTCCCCCTGGATATTCACTACAATATCATCTGGTGCAAGACCGAGACGACTGGCAGCCTGTGCCACCCTGTCTGTGCCTGATCTTAGCGTTGAGTCGGTAAAAACTGCCTTGCCGCCGAACTGTTCAACTGCTTTGAATATACGGTCGTCATCAGTTGCAACCATCACAGCATCAATGTCGAGAGATTTGAGAGCCTGTTCATAAACCCTTTGTATCATGGGCTTTCCTGCTACAGATGCTAACGGTTTTCCTTCAAACCTGCTGGATCCGTATCGTGATGGTATAATTGCTGTTATTTTCAATGGTCTGGGGTTGTTGATATCCATATATTGCCTGCCACAGTGAGATTTTCTATGCTTATTTTGGTATCTTTCATACAACTTCAAAAGTAGTTGACACTTTTTTGGGAGGAACTCCTCTAAAAATGAAGATACGGCTTCGGAATGTGTCAACTGACAAATGAAGTGTGTCCTTATTTTTTACATACGTTTAAAAAGATCCTTGGCCTTCTTTTTAGTCATGATATTTTTCCAATCCTCTCCCAAACAGTTTTCCCAAAGAGGTGCAAGTCCCAGAGATACAGAGATCATCTTATCCATATTCTCCTTGCTCATCTTTTTGGTGATATTTCTGGGAAGCTGAATGTTATGTTTTGTCATCATCTCCCTGAATTCTCGTACACCTTCCGGGTAAAACTCCTCAAGGGCATCAAAGGCAATGCAGCATCCAATGCCGTGGTGAGTACCAAGAACATAAGAAAGACCATAGGAAAGAGCATGGCAGGCTCCTACCTGAGAGTAGGCAATGCTCATTCCGCCAAAAAATGAAGCCATCATCAATTTGTCGTCTGCATCTGCACGTTTTTCATCCTGATCCGGACCATTATTGAGAAATACCTCTCGACACAGTGTCAAGGCTTTCTCCCCATATGCTCTACTGAACTCATTGATATATGTGCCCTGAAGGGATTCAATACAGTGAATATAACAATCCATGCCTGTATAAAATCTCTGAGTTGACGGCACATCATGGATAAGTTCAGGGTCAAGTATCACCTGATCAAAAACAGTGTGGTCAGAATTTATTCCAAGTTTTTTTTCAGGACCTGTAAGCACTGTTGTTCTTGACACTTCTGCCCCTGTTCCTGACAAAGTAGGGACTGCAATGTGATAAACTGAAGGGTTTTTAATAAGATCCCACCCCTGATAGTCGTGAGAGAAGCCAGGATTGGTAAGCATCAGTGAAAGTGCTTTTGCAAGATCCATGGTGCTGCCTCCGCCAATACCAACAATAGCTGACGGCAATGTTCTTGCAAAATTGTGAGTTTTAAGAGTCAGTTTGTCGACATAAGAGGTCTTGGGTTCATCATTGACATTAACCCAGAGCAGCATGTCTTTTGCGTGAAAAGGAAGGCGTCTTTCAAGTATTGTTCCTTGAAAAACGTCATCTACAACAAAAGCTACCCAAGATTTGCTGTGATGCCTCCGTTTTTTGAGAATATCATCAAGTTGAGTAAAGCACCCTCTTCCAAACATCACATTAGATATCATTTTAAAATTTCTAAACATTGTGCAGTCCTGTTTCCTTTTATAATAATTTTAATTTAGTGTTAACTATTTAAATATATTAAATATTTTTCAAGTCAATGCGTTTTTAATTTTTCTGATTCTCTCTTCAATATCTGCCTCTGTCCAGGAGAGTTTTATCTGCATTGAGATTGTCCGTTTCATTATAGAGTCAGACTGTGGAAGTTTTATGGAACTGTAGTTAAGTTCAAATGGAAGTCTGGCTGCAGTTTTTATCTCTTTGAGGTGATGCCAGCGGCGTATATAGTGCCAGTTGTTGTCATACCAGTAAAAACATCCGTCAACACCGTTGTCTGCCAATGCCTTTTTTACTTCCTGTGCACGGGTTTCGTCAGGCAGGAAGAATGAGAGAAAGGTTGCAGAATCACCATCTTTATCAGGGATCTCTCTTAATGAGATATCTTTCAAATCAGAGATAGCCTCTTTAATGATGTTTTTATTCTTTCTCTGAATGGCAAGAATATTATTGAGTCTGTTAATTTGAGCCACACCTACGGCAGCATTGAGTTCACTTATTCTGTAGTTGAGACCGATAATAGGATGGTCATCTGCTCCACGGTCAGCACCTCCAAGGTGATCATGACCATGATCTGCATATTGATCTGCCCGCTCATACAGGTTTGCAGAATTTGTGATTATACCGCCTCCTTCTCCACAGGTAATTGTTTTTACAGCATCAAAAGAGAAACAGCCCATATCTCCAAATGTTCCAAGAGCCTTGCCTTTAAATGATGCTCCCATGGACTGACAGGCATCTTCAATAAGGAGAAGGTCGTTGGTATCGCAAAAGTCTTTTATTTTATCAATGTGTGCCATTGCACCGCACATGTGAACAGGAATGACTGCCTTGGTCTTTGGAGTTAGAACATCTTGAAGCTTGAGTGGATTAAGACAAAGAGTCTCATCAATCTCGGCAAAAACAGGAATTGCCCCTGCGTGGAGGACAGCTTCAAATGTTGCTACAAAGGTAAACGGTGGCAGAATCACCTCATCTCCTGCACCAATCCCGCAGGCGGCAAGAGCAATTGAAAGTGCGGCAGTACCGCTTGAACACAAATGGGCATGAGCTGCTCCTGTATGCTCACACAGTTTTTTCTCAAAGGTTTTGGCTTTCCAGTGTCCTTGACGGACATTATCAAAACCATATCTGAAGAGAACGCCTGTTTCAAGCACGTCCATAACCTCTTTTCTCTCTTCTTCACCAAATATCTCAAACCCTGGCATTAAAGCCTCCTAAAAACTATTTGTTTTTAATGATTTTGTTCTATTTTAAATGATTGTATAATTTTGCATTTGTGCTATTTAGTCGAACAGTGCATATATAACATAAAGTTTATCATATTCAAGAGTTTTGTCCTTTTAGTTCAGGGCAATCGCATGAAATTAAATTGTTCTGCTATATAGTTGACTTTGTATCATTCGTTATGTATAGGTTGGAACATGAAATATCTAATAGTAGCAAATGGTATCGTTAAAAATGATAATCGTCTTTTAAGATATATCCGGCAGGCTGATGTTGTTGTGTGTGCTGATGGCGGGGCAGGTCATATAAAGAGGATGAATCTTGTTCCTGATATTGTTATAGGAGATCTTGATTCCATTGAAGATGAAGTTAAACATTATATAAATAGTTATATAATTCAAAACAGAGTAGCCCTGATAAAGTATCCGACAAAGAAAAATGCCAGCGATACAGAGCTGGCTGTGTTGTGGGCAATTGATCAAGGTGCCACAGATATAACACTTGCCGGTGTCACTGGTACCCGTATGGATCACACTTTAAGCAATATCTTTCTTTTGCATACTATCGCCCAAAGGGGAATTGAGTGTAGGATTGTGGATGACCACAATGAAATATACCTGCTCTCACATTGTGTAGCTGGCCATGAATCTGTAGATGAACAGGAATCTTTGTCTCGAATGGATGTCTCGGCCATCTCTGTTACAGGAGAGCCAGGAGGTCTGCTGTCCATAATTCCTGTGACACAAATGGTTACCGGCCTGACATTGAAAGGGCTTGAATATCCTCTGGATAATGCAGATCTGACTTTTGGATCATCCAGAGGGATAAGCAATGTATTTAATGAAAATGTTGCCCATATCTCACTCAAACAGGGGATTATGCTGGTGATAAAATCGTCTGATTGAAACAAGCCATCATTAGAGTTGTTCCCAAATAATATTAAGCCAGGAGGAAGTTCCATAAACCCGCTCCCAAGGCAATAGCATCATCCTCCATACCCGTTTTACGATTCCTAAAAGCATGTACCAAAATATTAAACCTCTTGATACCTGATATTGCATTTTCAATCAAAATTCGCACACTGCTCAAGGCATAATTGTCGGCTTTTTGCTCTGCTGTGAGTTCCGGTTCAGAATTTTTATTACTTTTACGTGGTTTTTTATGCGGTATTTCAATCCGCTCTCCAGCATAATCCTTCTGAATACCTTGATAACCAAGGTCTACCAATACATTCATACCCTCAAACCATGGATGTTCAGGTCCAAATTCATTCTTGAGCATAGTGTAGTCATGATGATGACCTGAAAAAGTGCCTCCAACAAATAATATCCATTTGCTTAAAGTCGACACAATTGTGTTCTTTACAGTATGCCGTTTTTTTTCCACTGTACAAATCACGCTGTTCTTCATCATCAACAGGACGGCAGTGTGGACGCTCTGTAGCATCAATCAATATTGTCTCAATCCCTTGGCAGGCAGCTCGAAACTCTCCAACCGTTTTGAATTCTCTGCAA
>JADGBC010000165.1 GCA_015231705.1 Desulfamplus sp.
AGCAAGGGAGAGGGAGATCTTTCTGGACAGAATCAGCCGTCCATTGAATATAGAGCACCTGATATGCGGATGAAATCTGTTCTTTCTGCCATGGATCAGGAACCGCGTGAAGCCCTGTCTGATATTCACGTTATTTCCGACAAGGTGATGATATCGCCGTCACAGGTATTTCTCAAACCCGGAGAAAGTGCAAAATTTAGAGGGCTGTTCGGAACGGAAGAGTACACATTCACCTGGACAAACGGAGAGGGCAAAACTGATGATACATCAGGCATATTCACATACACCGCACCGTCAAAAACCGGAATCCACTATATCACGGTGTTCGACTCTGCCGGCAACAGTGCCAAAGCTGAAGCCGTTGTATCAGGCGGATTCAGACGCAACAAAATAGAGAAGACAGCCCTGTTTGAAATTACAAATCCTTCAGCCTATCCAAATTCAGAAACCCAGCCGGCAGCAGTTGGAAATGTACAGAATGGCGGGACTGAGTTTGCTCTTGCCTTTGATTTTCCAAACTATGAGGACAGCAATAAATTACCGGTTCCAATGAATTTTTATGTTGGTGCTTTTCTTCCTGCACTGGATGTCTTTGTGCTGTTTGATGATAAAGGCGGGATTTTCGATCTTACTAACATTAATCCATGCATGAGCAGGATGACAGATGCAGTTTACACAGAGTCCCTCAAATTTGACTACTGCAGTCCAGGTGCTCCGCTCAAGGTTGATATGTATGTTCTTGCCATAGAGTCAGGGTATGATCCAAATAACAACTTGAGCCTTGATCCGTCAGATGCTCCGTTTGAGCTGTGGCATTATGATTTTAAGTTTTCGCAGTGCCCTGTAGAGTAACTTAACGCTCGTTGAATGAATTATCATCTGAATCAGGATATCCTGGATTAAAGGATGTACAAGATGATCTTATCCGTCTTTATCCTTTCATCCTGACCATCCTGATTCAGATAAATTTTCAGGACATAAACCAACTCCGTGATCATGGGAAGGCTGTGATCAAGGAGTTGGTTTAAATATTTAAGGACTACTCAATAACTGCCAGAACTGCCCCCTTTGGAACAGAATCACCACTGCCAAAATTGATAGCCCTGAGCACACCATCAACCGGAGAAGGAAGTGCATTTTCCATCTTCATCGCTTCAAGAACGACAATGGTATCACCCTTTTTAACACTCTGCCCTACCGCTTTTTCGTACTTTATTATCATGCCTGGCATCGGAGATTTAAGCTCACTTCCTGAAGTGGATGTTGCTGCACCTGCTGTAGATACCTCGGGTGTTGATGAAGATACAGGTGCTTTTTGAGCTACCGGCTTTAATGGTGCAGGTTGTGGTGATGGTTTGGGTTCAACACGTCTGGCAACTGACGGTATTGGAGCAACCGCTCTTGAACCTGCTGTCGGTGGCAGAGGCAATCTTCCAGGAGGGGTAGTAGATAGAGCAGCAGGCTGTGACGATGCCATTTGCTGGGCATAAGCAACAACAGGAGAACCGCCGACCTCATCAACACCAACTTCAAAGTGTTCGCCATCGACAAACACATTAAAAGTACGAAGAGTATCTGTTTTAGCCGGAGCTTCACTTTTGCATTTACAGGGATTGGAGGCTGATGCAAGTGCGGCGTCAAGTGCTGATTTTTCCACAAGATCGCCAGCTTTCGCCTTTTTGATTATTTCGGTCTGTTTTGCAACATCATCCATTGTTATCGGCTTCATTGAGGCCGGAACTGGCTCTTTTCCATACTTTATCTGAAGGTATTTCTTGCCGGTTACAGGAAAAAGAGTGTAGATCAGAAGATCGTCATCATCTACAGCAAGATCGCCGATTGCCTCTCTGGCTGCTTCAAGTTCTGGTTTGAGAACCTCTGCCGGACGGCATGTGATCGGCTCATTTCCTCTGTCATAACCTTTAAGGGCTTTTTTCTGAACTTCAGGATCAATGGGGATAGCGGTTTTTCCATACAAGCCATAGCACAGATCCTTGACCTGGGCTGTCACCATCTTGTATCTTTCATTCTCAGTGTCAAAAAGGACATTGTTAACAGTCTGAGTTCCTACGATCTGGCTGGTTGGAGTGACCAGAGGTACTTGTCCAAGTTCCCTTCTGACTCTTGGTAACTCTTTATATACCTCTCCAAGACGATCAAGAGCATCCATATCACGAAGCTGATTGACTAAATTTGAGAGCATGCCGCCAGGAGTTTGATGCAGAAGAACATTGATATCAATAACAGAAACCTTGGTATCATCTAAAAGGTGGTGATATTTGGGCAGAATCTCCTGCTCAAGTGTTTCGTTGATGGATGCTAGAAGTTCAATATCAAAGCCGGTATCTCTGTCTGTGCCGATAAGAGACATTACAAGCGGCTCCAGAGCTGGATGTGATGTCCTGTAGGCATAAGGGGTAAGGCATGTATCCAAAATATCAACACCTGCTTCCACAGCTTTTAGGTGGGTCATTGGTGCCATGCCGGATGTAAAATGGCTGTGAAGATGTATAGGAGGCTTTACATTCTCTTTAAGAGCTTTTATCAGGTCATAGGCATCATAAGGTGCCATCAAACCTGCCATATCCTTGATGCAGATACTGTCGGCACCCATAGCCTCAAGCTGTTTTGCCTTTTGGATATAATAATCAAGTGTATATACAGTTCCACCCATTCTTGGTTCTGTCAGAGAGTAGCATATACACCCCTGAAAGTGTTTCCCGCACTCTTTTATAACCGGAACCACAGCTTCAAAATTTCTGTAGTCATTCAAGGCATCAAAGGTTCTGAAGATATCCATACCATTGTCAGATGTACGTTTTACAAAAAGCTTTGCAACATCATCAGCATAATTTCTGTATCCAACAAGATTTTGTCCTCTGAGCAGCATGGAAAAAGGGGTCTTCTTGAAATAGCGTTTAAGGGTACGGATACGCTCCCAGGGATCTTCATTAAGATAACGGTGCATTGTGTCAAAGGTTGCCCCGCCCCACATTTCAACTGCCCAGAATCCAACCTCATCCATTCTTTCGGCAAGCGGGATCATATCTTCTGTTCTTCCTCTTGTCGCGAAAAGGGATTGATGTCCATCCCTCAAGGAAAGATCCTCAATTTTAAGGGGATTTGCTGCTGCGGGTCTCTCTTTTTCACAGTTAATTTCACACATGTTTATTCTGCCGTGCTCACTCATCGATTTATGGTCTCCTAAAGCTTCTGTTGACACTTCAACGTAGCCAAATCTAAAATTATATATATCAGGCATTTGCCTGTCTAATTACGTTTCTTTTATTTGCTTCTCTTGGACTACAAGGCATTAAGGGGTTTTTCGTTGTGGCCAAGAGCAAATACTTCGCTCCGGCCGTGCCGGTTATTTAAACGCTCTGATCTGCATCATGGAACGCATCTGCATCTGAGCATTTCTGCCAGCACAACTCCAGACACTTGGGTAGTTCAGATTGGATGTGCATAAGGTTACTGGTTGCGAAGGTTCTTGAACCGGCTCTGCACAAGCATAGCCAAGTGCCTCTTCCTCTGTTTTTATATAGTTAAAGAGTGCCGCAGTAACAGCGACCATCTTTTTTTTGTCAATGCTCATCAATTTATCCTCATTTTCACTGAAAAATCTTTATAAGTAATTTATATAAAAAGATTTTAGTGTGTGTTTATGATGCGTTGGCAACGTATGGCGGTTATACTGGAATATTGCCGTGTTTCTTGGCAGGACGCATCTCTCTTTTTGTCGACATGGCCTCCAGAGCATCACAAAGGCGTGATCTTGTCTCTGCAGGTCTTATCACAGCATCAACATATCCGCGGCTTGCAGCACAATAAGGGTTTGAGAACAGATCATCGTACTCGGCAATCTTCAGTTTGCGTGCAGCAACCGGGTCATCCGCGTTTTTAATCTCCTTTGCGTGGATAATGTTGGCAGCCCCTTCTGCACCCATCACTGCAATCTGGGCACTTGGCCATGCAAAGGCCATATCTGCCCCAAGGTGTCTGGAACACATTGCAATATAGGCTCCGCCGTAATCCTTACGGGTGATCAGCAGCAGTTTGGGCACTGTTGCTTCAGAGTAACACCACAGAAGTTTTGCACCATGACGGATGATTCCTCCCCACTCCTGATCGCTTCCAGGCAGATATCCCGGAACATCGGCAATGGTAAGTATCGGGATGTTAAAGGCATCGCAGAATCGGATAAATCTTGTTGCCTTGTCAGATGCATTTATATCAAGGCACCCTGCAAGATATGCTGGCTGGTTTGCTATTATCCCGATTGTTCTGCCACCCATTCTTGCAAAGCATATAATTATATTTTTGGCAAAATACTGGTGAGGCTCAAAATATACTCCATCATCCACAATAGAGGTGATAAGTTTTTTCATATCATAGGATTCATTTGGATTGTCAGGAATGAGAATATCCAGATTTTCGTCCATTCGATCAGAAGCATCGTTAGTCAGAATAAATGGAGGATCTTCCATGTTGTTGGAGGGCAGATATGACAGAAGCTTTCGGATCTGCTCAAGAGTATCTTCATCAGATTCGCAGGCAAAGTGAGCAACACCGCTCTTTTCATTGTGGGACATTGCTCCGCCAAGCTCTTCAAAGGAGATCTCCTCACCAGTAACAGATTTTATGACTTGCGGTCCGGTGATGAACATATAACTTGAATCCTTGACCATGAATATCCAGTCTGTCATGGCAGGCGAATAGACAGCCCCGCCGGCTGTTGTGCCCATTATGGCTGTAATCTGGGGAATTACTCCTGATGCCGAGGCATTTCTGAAAAAGATCTCGCCATAACCGGAGAGGGCATCAACTCCCTCTTGTATCCTTGCTCCGCCAGAATCATTCATTCCAACCACAGGAGCTCCAGCTTTCATGGCCATATCCATGATCTTGCAGATCTTTTTTGCCTGCATTTCACCAAGACTTCCGGCTCTTGAAGTAAAATCTTGTGAATAGGCAAATACCACGCGTCCACCGACCTTGCCATGGCCTGTCACCACACCGTCAGCAGGGATCTGTCTATTCTCCATGCCGAAATTGGTACACCTGTGAGTGACAAACATATCAATTTCCCTAAAAGTACCTTGATCAAACAGGAGATTCAACCGTTCCCTGGCGTTCAGTTTTCCGGCTTGACGTCTTTTTTCAAGGGCTTTATCCCCTCCCATTTCAAGAATCTTTTTCTCTCTAACCTTCAGATCCCTGATCTTGTCTGCTATGACTCCCATTTCTTTAACCATTCCTTTTCATTGAATTATTGCATATTAATTTCAAAGAGTTATCGCCTGTTCTTCCAATAATATATTCTTGTTGAGGCAGATTGATATCCTGTCTGGCAGTTTATAACAGCAAGATGCCTATTTCCCCTAACCTTATGATTTAATAACCAATAATAGAGGAAAGCTATACTGCCTAACTAAAAAAACATCTCACAGTGAACTACAATTTGATTAAATATGTCAACAATAAAGAGGCCTTAATTACTGAGGGCTCATTATTTAGTACGACGGTTTTTTGCAGAGGTATTGATATTAGCAGGGTCATTGCTATTAATAGAGTTCGGATTGCGGATTCTGCCTATTGAGAAAAACATGGCAAAGAGACCCATCACACTGAACAGTATCATGGCGGTGTGCATTGTTGATAGAAACGCTTTACCTGTAGAAGGTGTCACCTGCTGATTGCCCAGATAATAGGAGAGAAGTACGGTAATCAAAGTCATGCTGGTCAGCATACCGGTTGTTCTCATGGTGGCGATCATGCTTGATGCCATTCCGTAGTCACGAGGATCTATGCTTCCCATAATAGCGGTGCTGTTTGAAGTGGAAAAAAAACCAAATCCAAGCCCCATTAGAGCAAGAATGGCATAGACCGAAATAAAGTGTGTTGTGGCTGTAAGCGTTGTTGCCAAGGCAAGCCCGATCGTGCATAAAGCCATCCCGGCTGTGGCAATAGGGGCTGGCTGATATTTATCTGACATCCTGCCTGCCAAAGGAGAGCAGACAGCTTGAATAAGAGGCTGGAAAACGAGGATAAATCCGGCATTTCTGGGAGAAACTCCCCTTATGACCTGAAGGTATATGCTTAAAAAAAATGTAGTGCCAAACGATGCGGCATAGTTAAGCCAGGTAGCAATGTTGCTGAAGAAAAATACCCTGTTTGCCAAAATCTTTTTTAAAGGGAGCAAAGGTGAACTGGCCTGTGTTTCATAGATCAGGAAAAGTGCCATTCCCGCAACTCCGCCAACAGCAAACCACTTTGCATATTTAAACTGATTAATCTCAACAATACCAACAATAACAGAAGCAAGAGCTGCCATATAAATAAAGCTGCCAAGCCAGTCAAATAGCTCTCCTTGTGCATCAGCCCAATCCCCTTTGAGCCTTGTAAGAGCAAAGAGAAAAGTCGCAATCTCTATTGGAACGGCACTGTAAAAAATCCATCGCCAGTTAAGGTATTGAACCATCAGCCCAGCCAGCGTTGGACCTGCTGAAATTCCAAGATAAACACTGCTGACAACAACCCCCATGGCCCTTCCACGCTTCTCTTTTGGAAAGATTGAGGTTAGCATTGCAAAGCTGGTTGAAGTTATCATGGCCGCACAGATACCCTGAAGCAGGCGAAGCGTGATCAAAAATTCTATAGAGGGGGCAAGAGAAAGGGCGATTGTGGCAAATATCATAAGGGCATTTCCGGTCAGAAATACTTTTTTGCGTCCATGAATATCTGCAAATCTTCCCATTGGCAGTAAAAACAGAGCAACTCCAAGGATATAGACCATCTCGATCAGACCAAGATGCACAGCTCCTGCTGAGAATTCTCGGCCAATAGCGGGCAGGGCTACCCCAACTGCTGAAAACATGAATGGTGTAAGAAACTGGACTGCTGCAATCACCCAAAGGGTTGTTGACAGGATTTTGGAAGATGTTTCTCTGTTTGGCATGGTGCCTTTTACCTGACTCCGTAATAATCTAATAAGCCTTCATGGCTATTATGCGGCCACCCCGAATTATGAAAATCAGGGGGCATTTTCATGGTAGAGTTTAAGTAGGCAGCCTAACGATTGTTGGCAAACCAGTTCTTGATAATTTTTATATGTGAGAAAATCACAAAAGCAATGATTGCAATAAAGATATACTGGATCATATGGAGGTTCTTTTCCAGAAAATCAAAGCATATGATCCAGATGAGAAGAGCACAAAATGTTCCTGACAATACAGCACTAAAGTTACGCCATAACCCTATTTTAAGCAGATATCCCAATATGGAGCCCATGACAGGGCCGGTTGCCGGAAGAGGA
>JADGBC010000166.1 GCA_015231705.1 Desulfamplus sp.
GATACATAAAAAGAAGACTTCCTCCGGCAACTCCTGAAAGGGCACAGCTCAACGCAATGGTGAGAAGTACAATATTTTCAATGTTTATACCCACAATCTGGGCACCTGTAACATCCTGGGATACTGCACGGATCGCTCTTCCTGTTCGGGTGTAGGTCATGAAGAGCCAGAATACAAGGACAATAAATGCTGAGATAATAAATGCCATGATTCTATCTCTGGAGATAAAGACTCCGGCTATCTCTGTCGGCATTCCTCCCCAGTATCTGACAATTCCCTTGAAATCAGCACCAAATATCAACTGATGTAGATTGATCAGCAAAACACTTAAGCCCACAGTGAGAAGAAACGAGTTCATAACCCAGTTGTCTGTTGATCTTCTGCGAAGAGGGCCAAAAACTATTTTTTCAGAAATTACTCCTGCAATTGCTCCTGAAATCATCGACAGGGCAATGGCGATAAGAGGGCCTACAAAGAGCCTATCATAAAGTATTCGCCGTGGGCAAACATGGCGATATTCAAAACCCCGAGAATCAGTGTAAGACCTGTTGCCACCAGTGCAAGCATTCCACCTGTAATAATGACATTTACCAATATGTATGGTCCACTGTCAATTGTTGCTAAAAGAGCAAGAATGATCGATCCTGAAATGGTAATTCCGGGTGCTGATTTTATCCAGCCGACAAAAGCCTTATTATTTGTAGCCATAAAATTCTTTTCTCCAAAGCTTTTTAAAAATCACTGTAAGTCAACAAATGCTTGATATAATGTCTCTGTAAACGTCTGTTTCAACTTAAACTCCAAGGAAAACTTTTCTGACATAGCCATCATTTGCAAGATCTGAACTCTTGCCTGCAAGACCTATTTTGCCGTTTTCCAGAACATAACCTCTGTTGGTAACTGAAAGGGTTTTGGTGACATTTTGTTCTACAAGCATTATGGTGACACCACTTTTAGTTAGAACATCAAGAGATTGAAAAACATTCTCGGTTAATTGCGGTGCAAGGCCAAACGAAGGCTCATCAACAAGCATCAGAGTTGGATTGGACATCATGCCTCTGCCGATAGCCAGCATTTTTCTCTCTCCTCCGCTCATTGTTCCTGCAAGCTGTTTTTTTCGTTCGGCAAGACGAGGGAACAGGTCAAAAATAAAGTCAAGACGATCTCGCTGAATTTTTTTGTCCCTGATAATATAGGCACCCATCAGAAGATTTTCCTGAACAGTCATATTGACAAACAGGTTCATCTCCTCTGACACAAATGCAATGCCTTTCTGGGTAATCTCGTAGGCTGGCAGACCTGTAATATCCTCTCCATTGAAAATTATTTTGCCTCCCATAGGCTTTATCAGACCTGCTATAGCCTTCATGGTGGTACTCTTTCCGGCTCCATTGGGTCCTACGATACAGACATACTCACCTTTATCTACGGTAAGACAGACTTTACGCAGGATCTGAAGGTAACCGTAACCCGCATCAAGATCTTTAACTTCAAGCAGCATGGCAATCTCCATTGGTTATATTGTCATTAATAAACCTTCATGGCCGTTGTGTGGCCACCCCTTACCATGAAAATAAGAGTGCATTTTCATGGTAAAACGCTCATGGTTGGAATTCAGCCGTCCCTGACCATTAAAACCATGATGTATTTTCACGGTAAAGTATAAAATGACAACAGCTTTTTATTTCATGTTTTTCAGGAATTTCGATTCAGCAATAATTGCGGTTAAGTTAACAGAGTTTTAAGTCTCGGCACTTCCTAGATAAGCCTTTGTAACTTTGGGGTCGTTTGCCACTTCTTGAGTTGTGCCTTCAGCTATTTTGGTACCAAACTGGATACATAAAAGTCGATTGCATACGGCCATTATCAACTGCATTATATGTTCGACCATTAAAATGGAAATTCCTTTGGCACTGATTTTTCTTATTATTCGCATTATATCGGTAAGTTCACCTTCACTTAATCCAGATGCCATCTCGTCCATGAACAGTATTTTAGGATTACTTGCAAGTGCCCTTGCAAGATCAAGGCGTTTTAGCTGTACAGTATTTAACTGCTCTGAAATGACATTTTCAGACATCGGAAACTCAACAAATTCAAGCATTTCTCTACTGTGTTTTACAGGATCCTGTATCAATCCTGGGCCATTGCCAAAAATAGTTGCTGTCATGACACTTTCAATGGCGGTCATTTTGGGAAAAGGACTTGGAATCTGGAATGTACGGGAGAGCCCTTTTCTGCACATCCTGTCTGGAGGCAGGCCTGTTGTCTCTTCACCGAACATCTTTACAGTTCCAGAAGTGGGTGGGTTTAATCCTGACAAAGCATTGATAAATGTGGTTTTTCCGGCACCATTTGGCCCTATCAATCCCAGAACATCTCCTTGATACAAAGTCATGGAGACTGCATTTACTGCTGTAAGTCCACCAAACTGTTTGGTTAGATTCCTGGTTTCCAGTGCAATCATTGTCTTTGTGATATCCTTAAAATTTAAAGATCGTTATTTCTTGAAATTAGCTGTCAAAATTCACCTGCAATGGGTGAGCTTTTGTTCAAGTAATTTTTTACAGATAGCAGGTTTTATGCGATCTGGAACTCCTGCTATCTGTTTTTATGAAATATTTTATTTTTTCATCTCGAAATCTTTAACTTTCCATGAATCTGGATAGATAATGGATGCCTGGCCATCCTTGTACTGAAGAATAGGGAAGAAGTAAGCATCGCTTGCAACTACCATGTCAGGCATTGTTTCAGGAGTATATTTATACTCGTTCATAATAATTGCACCATCTTTACGGCTATAGGTGAGTTTGCCTGTATTAATTTCATCCACCATAGTTTTATGTATAGTCTCTTTGTTAAGTTCGCCATGAAGTTCGTTCGTTCTTTTGAGCAGTTTGATGAAAAAATTGATTCCATCGTAAGAAAGACCACCTGCTGAAGGGCTTGGGTTAAAGCCGTACTTTGCCTGGACATCTTTTGCCCACTGCTGAGCTTCAGCAGTTGTCAATTGAGGAATACTGTCAAGTACATAGTCTGAACTTTTACCAGTCATTTTATACCAGTCTCCAATCCAGCCAAGGCCTGATGCAACAAGAACACTTTTTAAACCAACTTCTGAAAACTGTTTTACAAATGAGGTAAGAGGCGGAGGAGAGGCTGAAGTTCCACAAAGAAGCTCGACACCGGCTTTTTTGTATTTGCTTAACATCGGATAAAAATCGGTCTGGGTGATAGGGAAATACTCCTCTGAATAGATTTCCCAGCCACTGTCAAGAAGTGCTTTTTTGTAGGCACTGCCGGCACTTCTGCCCCAGTCTGTATCTTCACCGTATATGGCTGCAAGTTTTTTTGCAGGTTTCCACAGACCCTTTTCAATAGCGGTATTTATGCACTCTATGTAGTTACCTTCAAGTTTTTCAGGAACTGGCCACCCTTTTCCACCCCAGTAGCTGTATTTTGCAGGATCTGCCTTCCACTTTTCATTTACAACGCCACTTGCACCAAAACCGAACATGTGCGGTACCTTGTATTGTGCAGCCATATCCATAACAGCAACAGCAACAGAGCTGTGCCAGTTTAATGCACCCGCCTGTATCCCCTTGCTCTCAACAGCTTCGGCATAGGCACTGGATGCCTTTGCAGGATCAGACTGGGAGTCAACCCATACAACCTCAATCTTGTAATCGCCTACTGTGTAATTGATCTTCTCCATTGCCATCTCTACTGATGCCTGAAACTCCTTGCCGGTCTGGGCAGAAGGGCCGGTAAAAGGCCCGAGCACACCGACCTTAAGGGTTTTGGATGCTGCAAAGGCTGCGGATCCTCCAAGGACAAGAGATAATACAACCATAAAAGTAACCATCAAAAGGTGCTTCTTTGTTCTCATAACCATCCTCCAGTAATAAATGTTTGAATTTTTTGCGACAACACTCTTGTTGACACACTGTATATCAAATAAGGATTAGTAACCGAGTCGAGGCACGAGGCTCAGTACTAATCCATGGTTCAACTATATACTGCAACTTAACTAAATCCGTTCTTGCTGCAATATCTACACCATCGATCAGATAAATGATAGAAATAATCAAATGAAGGCCTATAAATTTATGGATATTCATATAATGAACGGTTAATATTATGAATATGTAAATAATATTCTCAAGAGATATCTGATTTTTTATTTGATATTTAGAAACAGTATTTGTATTTAGAAGAGAAATATCAAAATTTGAAGTTTCTGATTATTTCCGGTCTTTACTACTGTAAAAAAATCCGAATTTTTTACAGTAAAAGATATTTTTACTGTAAAAATATCCATGTTTTTACACTGTTTTTTTACACTGGTGCAGGAAGATAATCTGTACGAGTAAGTCTGTATTTCCTGATTTTATAATAGAGAAGCTGACGCGAAATACCCATAACCTTTGCACTTCTGGCAATATTTCCTTTATATTTCAAAAGTATGTTGTGAATGATCTCCCCTTCGTCTTTTGTGTTATTCACAGCAGGGCACTCTATTGTATTGTTTATAGCAGGGCACTCTATTGTATTATCTATAGCAGGGTGCTCTGTAGCAGGGTGCTCTGTTTTTTCACTGGTTGAGATATTTTGCATGTTTTTTGATACCTGCTCAGGTATGGAAGAGGTGGCTCGCATATCTGTAAACGGTTGGGGGGTGACAGTTCTCGGAGCTGCATTTTTTAAAAACCAGTTGGAAAAATGAGACTGCAGATGATGTATCCTTATTACATCCTCATATCCTACTATATTCATAGCTCCTTCAATAACATGCTCAAGTTCTCGGACATTTCCTGGCCAGTGATATGTTTTGAAGAGATCCATAACCTCTTTGGAGATGCAGATTATATTTTTACCTAAGAGTTTGTTGTGTTTTGTTATAAAATGGTTGATCAGAAGCTCAATATCTCCGATCCTTCTGGCAAGAGGCACAATTGAAATAAATACTACTCCAAGGCGATAAAACAGATCAGATCTTAGGGTGCCTTCTCTTATCGCAACATAGGGGTCTATATTCACCGAGCTTATGATTTTAACATCAATCTCAATCTCCTTGAGTGCTCCGACTCGCCGCACCTTTCTCTCCTGGAGAACCCTTAGAATTTTACTTTGAAGTCCCACCGGCATGGAGTTGATTTCATCCAGAAATATTGTTCCTCCATTGGTTCTTTCAAACAGGCCGGCTTTACTGAGTGCACCTGTAAATGCACCTTTAGATGTTCCAAAAAGAATTCCCTCAAGAAGGTTTTCAGGTATTGCAGCACAGTTGATCGGGGTGTATTTGTTGGCTCCTCTTGTACTGTGATGGTGAATAGCTCTTGCAAAAAGCTCTTTTCCGGTACCGGTTTCGCCATAAAGCATTATTGGCGAAGGTGTATTGGCAGCCATTCTTGCTGAATTGACTGCCCTTACAAGTTCAGGATCTTCTCCCACAATGCTGTCAAAGAATATGTCGTCAGAGAACAGATTCTTGGGCACAGGCATATTTTCAATGCTTTCGGCCAGGACATTGTAGTCTCTTACAAAACAGATGACACCAATAATCATACCCTCTTTTATCAAAGGGAAGGTGCTGTGAATTGTATTGGCAAATTTGCCCATTCGAGTGCGATAATATATTGGTTCGTCAATAATCGGGGAGCCGTTTTTAAGGCATCGCATAATAATGCTTTTTTCTTCTGTGAGGTGGTATACTTCCGTAATCTTTTTGTAGAGTGCATCTGTTGGTTTGAGTTCATCTATACGAGATATCGCCTTGTTGTAATAGACAATCAATCCATCCTTGTCGGTAACTATGACTCCATCACTGAATTCGTCAAATACCGACAGAAAGTCAACATCTCTTAAATCGTTTCTGTGCTGTTGTCTTTTGGCTATATCTTCAGGATTTGCGATACCTGCCATTTTTGCAACTCCTTTTTGATAGATCCTCTATTTTTTGCTTGATTTGTCCTTTAGTTTTTTCAGTTCTTCAGTCAGTTCCGGCACTACTTCAAAAAGATCTGCCTCAACAAAATAGTCGCAGTTTGACATTATGGCAGCATTAATGTTCTCATTAATCGCAATTATAGTTCCTGACATCTTCATCCCGGCAAAATGTTGAACAGAGCCTGAAATACCACAGGCTATATATACCTTTGGGCTTACCTTTTCTCCAGTTTGCCCTACCTGCATACGATATGGAACCCACCCAAGATCAACAGCAACACGGGAAGCACCGACAGCAGTTGCTGCACCAAGATTGCCAAGAGCCTCTGCACAATCATGCAGCAGCCTGAAATTTTCTCCGTTTTTCATGGCCCTGCCACCTGATATTATTATCTCTGCTGCAAGAAGGTCATTGTTTGACAGATCTCCTGCTCTGCTCTCAACGAGTCTGATATCGCTGCGTGGATTGCATTTTGCGTTAAAAGGTTCAACAGGTATTACAAGAGGGATTTCAGAGGCCAAATCCTCTTTCAGGACTCCTTCCAGGACATTGGGACGGATTCCAAACAGCCGGATGTCACCTGTGACCTTTATAGTTGCAACTGTTTTTCCGGAATAGAGCGATGCTTTGGCAATATGATGTTCATCTTTCTTTTTGACATCAAGACAGTCCATGACCAGCGGTGCGTCAAGAATTGCTGCAATTCTGGGAAGAATCTCTTTTCCCAAAGGGGTCGCAAGAGCAAATAGAGTTGAAATTTCATAGGTGGTTATAGCCTGAACAAGGGCATCAGACCAGATGATCGGATTGAAAATGACTGGACTGAAAAGCTCCTTTTGGTCTGCCAGAGATTCCTGATTCTGGCTCTGATCTACTGAGATATGGTTTTGATCTATGGCGATATGATCCTGGACTATAGAGATATTCACTATTTTTTTGACTCCATATTTTTGAAGAGCCAACTCAATATTTTCCCCGTTTTCTCCAGTAATTCTGCGGCCTGTATCGAGAACAAAAGCATACAGTTCAGTATCACCTTTTGCGGCACATGTAATCATGCCGTAATTTGCACTCTTTATGATTCCATCTTTGGCTTCTACAACTATTCCTGTTTTTCTCATATCATATAACCTTGACCTCTTCCCTTAAAACTCTTGCAATCTTACTTGCCACCTCTGTTGAGCTTCCCTTTATCTGTCTGGGTGTGCGTTTTTCCGCAAACAGCTCAAGATCAACAATTTCGGTTCCACCAGATGATTTGCTTTTATCCATACCATGTTTTTCATGTTTAAAGTTGTTTAATAAATCTTCAACCTGCAATATTCTGACTTC
>JADGBC010000167.1 GCA_015231705.1 Desulfamplus sp.
AGAAGCTCTTTTGCGATATTCGAGTCGCCAAAAGACGATCTGTAAGCTTTTTGGATTTTATCATGAGTTAAAAGTTGCTTAACAAATCAGTAGGTTATATGAAAAGTTAGTTTTCTGGAAAACTATACTTATTTTATATTTTACCATGAAAATGCACATTATCATTTTCATTATTGGGGGTGGCCAATTCGACCATGACCGTTTATTTAGTGTCTCTAAATAGGATTTTTGTCACCTACGACAGGGCTGTTGAATGATTGCATATATAGAAGGAACTTTACTCAAAAAAGATCACGATGGAATTCTGTTGTTGGCCGGTCATGTGGGATACGAGATTCTTCTTCCCATGTTTGTGCTGGAAAAGCTAGTTTCAAAACACTCCGAATCCATTGCCCTTTATATATATTATCATCAGACTGAGAGGCAGCCCAAGCCGGTTCTTATAGGATTTAATTCTGAAGATGAGAAAGATTTTTTTCAGAGTTTTATTTCTGTTGATGCTATAGGTCCGCTTAAGGCTGTAAAAGCTATGGAGAAACCTGTCTCAGAGATTGCCATGGCAATCGAACAGAAGGACATTGATTTTCTTGCAGGCCTGAAGGGGATCGGCAAGCGAACTGCTCAAAAAATTGTTGCATCTCTTCATGGTAAGCTTTCAAGATTTATATCTGAACTGGTTTTTGATTCAAAAAAACATTGTGGCGACCAGGAAAATTCAGCTTTAGATTCAGGCCATTATATTGCAAATACTTTGTTGTCATCCCAGCCAATAGATAGTTTTGTTGCTAAAAGGCTCTCTCAGCAGGTTGTGGACGTCCTTGTTGAACAGCTTGGTTATACTGCGGTCATTGCAAGAAAGATGGTCTCTATGGCAATGGAGAGAAATCCTTCCATTTCAACCCCTGAACAACTTTTTGATTCGGTGTTGCATGGAAAGCTTTGAGGCATAATGAGCATACCAAAGGAGAATTCAATAAAAAATGAGTGATTCTATTATTTCATTTTCCTCTTCCACTCCTGATACGCCCAATGCAGATTCTACTCTTTCTCCAAAGAGACTCGATTCTTATGTAAGAAATACTGGGTATTCAGAGATCTCTTCTCCAAAAGAGTTTCCGACAGATAGGGAAACCGATTCTAGCTCCTCCCTGAGACCAGAAAAATTTGATGATTATGTTGGACAGTCAGAAGCCGTTGAAACTTTGAAGATTGCAATACAAGCTGCAAAGATGCGTGGAGAATCCCTTGATCATGTCCTTCTTCACGGTCCTCCTGGTCTTGGGAAAACAACTATATCCCACATTATTGCCAATGAAATGGGAGGAACTCTTACTGTAACATCAGGACCTGCTTTGGAAAAAGGGGGAGATCTTATTGGGATGCTTACTAATCTTGGAGAAGGCGATTTCCTTTTTATTGATGAGATACACAGGCTCCCAAAAACTGTCGAAGAGTTCCTTTATCCTGCAATGGAGGATTATGCAGTAGATTTTGTATTTGATAAGGGTATCCACGCAAGAAGCCATCGCTATAGACTTAAACATTTTACTCTTGTCGGTGCCACTACAAGGGTAGGGCTGCTCTCATCTCCGTTGCGTGACAGGTTTGGCCTTTTCAGGAGTCTTGATTTTTATACGGTTGATGAGTTGATAACTATTATCAAGAGATCTGCTCTGCTTCTGAAGGCACCGATGGATGATGCCGGTGCACTGGAGCTTGCTAAACGATCCAGAGGTACCCCTAGAATAGCCAACAGGTTGCTAAAGAGAGTTAGGGATTACTCTCAGGTCCGGTCTGGTGGAAAGATCACCCCCCAGAGCGTTCAAGAGGCTCTATCTTTGGAAGGTGTTGATAAAATAGGACTTACTCCTCTGGATAGAAATTATCTTAATACTATTATCGGATTCTACAATGGCGGACCTGTAGGTATTGAAGCTGTGTCTGCAACGCTTCAAGAGGAGACCGACACTCTTGTGGATGTCGTTGAACCCTATCTTCTTAAATGTGGACTCTTGTTGAGGACCTCTTCGGGGCGAAAGGCCTCTGTAATAGCTTATGAGCATCTTGGAATGCCATATCAGAGGGAGATATTCTAGTTTACATGTTTCGTATAAGCAAAAATATCCTTGTTGGCATTGGCCCATTTATTATTTTTTGCCTTATCTGGGTAGTGCCGCATCTGATTATGGTAGCAACTGCAAGTTGTGTGTATGGAGATTATGGTATAAATTTGGTCGCGGAGAGAGGTAGAGTAGTTGAAAGTTCTACTGTCGAAATCCCCCCGGAACAAAATCTGACTGGAAAAAATGTTGATATAACAAATCCTGCTAAAATAGATCCAACGCAAAAAAAGGTTTATCCTATAACCCCTGATTTGGAAACTATTGATAATGGGAGAAATGGTGTATTTAAGCCTTCCAAAGATCATCAGACGCTCAATAGTCAGATAGACCATAGATATAATCAGACAGCCAACAATTATGCCATAAATATTATACCCTCTTCGCTTGTTAATGCTCCCAGAGAAGGTGCATCTGCTATTGTGGTTGAAAAAGACTCCCAGACACTCTGGTTGTATACATCAAAAAAAGGGGAGTTTGTAAAGGTGCTTGAAATGCCCTGTTCAACTGGTGAAGTCGGTGGACCTAAGGCTGTTGAGGGAGACAAAAAAACTCCAGAAGGTATATATTTTCTAAAAAAGATCCATGAAGAGCGATTTTTGACGCCTATTTATGGAAAGAGGGCATTTACGACTGATTATCCTAACTTTCTTGACAGAGCTCTTGGCAAAACTGGTAGTGCGATCTGGATTCACGGTACAAATAAAAGATTGAAACCCATGGATTCAAATGGCTGTATAGCCATGAATAACGATGACGTTGTCAAACTTACTCCTTATTCCATTCTTGATGAAACTCCAGTAATTATTTTGGACAGGGTGGATTATGTACTGCCTGAAACCAACAAAGTGCAGAGAGATGAGCTTCTTGATTTTTTATCAAGATGGGTCGAGTCTCTAAATAAAGGCTCTTACCTTGAGTATCTTTTTTACTATTCCTCAAACTATCTTCCTGATGTCCGGTGGTGGGCAGAATGGGTGGATATCAGATCTCGTACTGCCTTGGCTGGTAATCCGGTGTCAGCACAGTTTGAACAAGCAGGTATTTACAGACATAAAGATCATTTTGTTATACTGTTGGACTTTAAAGTTTCTTCACGTTATCGAACCATTGCTGTTGGCAAACGCAAACTCTTTATAAAATCGTATGCCACAGAGATCTCTTCTCATATGTCTGGTGGTGTTGCAACAGGTATGGCAAAGAGTGGATTCAATAGAGATAATAGTATTGAGCATCCCAAAGACAGAGCTTTGGTGTCAGCTTATTGTGCTGATGATTCTTATAAGATTATTGGGGACGTTTTTCAGAAAATCTTAATGGATCAATCAAGCCAAAATAACTACTTTATAACTGCTGCTGCAAGGCTTGATGAACAACACAAAGTAAAATAGGACTTGACATATTAACCTTAATGAGGTAGTAAAACCAAATTATTTTTTATGAACAGGAGAAGTGTAAATTGAAAAAATATACATATAGTGCAAAGAGATCGGATAATAAAGAAAAATGGTGTGTTATTGATGCCAAGGATAAAGTGTTGGGCAGAGTCGCCACTGAGGTGGCTGCCAGAATTCGTGGGAAAAATAATCCGCTTTTTACCCCGCATGCTGACACTGGTGACTGGGTGATAGTTCTTAATGCTGATAAAGTTCGCCTGACAGGCAACAAGTGGGATCAAAAGAGATATTATCGACATACGGGTTATATGGGTGGTATTAAATCAGTCACTGCGAAAGAATTGCTTGAGAAAAAACCTGAAGAGCTTTTGCGTAAAGCCGTCAGAGGAATGCTTCCTAAAAACCCACTTGGAAGAAAACTTAATACTAAATTGCATGTATATGCCGGTAGTGAGCATCCCCATGCTGCTCAGAAGCCAGAGTTTGTTGAGATATAGTATTTTTTTGTTATCCGTCTCGATTTGCTTGTGAATCGTAATCTCTCATCTCTCATACAATATGCGTTGTTTGGGCTTCTTATTTTGCCCCCATATATTGTAGTAATACAGAGAATCCATGGGTTATGAGTAAATTGGAAGTGTCTCTTTCTCAAACATTGGTATTAAAGATAAAGGGTTAGAAATAAGGGCATTTAAAACATAAGGGAATGTTGATTATTTATGGAAAATGAAAATATCTATTACGCAACAGGGAAACGTAAAAGTTCTGTTGCAAAAACTTGGCTCAAACCAGGCAGTGGTAATATCACAGTTAATAATAGATCATTGAACGATTATTTCGTATTGGGTTCAGCAAGAGAGCTTCTTGCTTTGCCTTTGTCTTTGACTGAAAGCAATGATAAATTCGATATCAAAATTACCGTGCTTGGTGGTGGTATTATGGGCCAGGCTGGTGCTGTCAGACACGGTATTACAAAAGCACTTGTGCTTGCAAATCCTGAACTACGCGGTGTGCTTAAAAAAGCGGGCTTTCTCACCAGAGATGCAAGGATAAAAGAACGAAAAAAGTATGGTCAGAAAGGTGCAAGGGCCAATTATCAGTTTTCAAAAAGATAAACATATCATTCGAAAAGTTTTTTTCAGAAGAGGGGCAGGTAATTTTTACCAAGCCCCTTTTTTGTTGTTTTTACTTAACTGGGACATGAACTTTCATCTTTGTATAAACTTCAAATTGAGTTGTATATTTGGGCTGTATAGACAATCATATGGATTCTTTTTTATTTTATGATACTGAAACTACTGGCTTGAACTCAGCCTTTGATCAGATTCTAACATTTGCCGCTATAAGAACCGATACTGATTTAAATGAAATTGAACGGTATTCTATCACCATTCAAATGCGGCCTGATATAGTGCCATCTCCGGGGGCATTTGTCACCCATAGACTTACGCCTGAAGACTTGAAGCAAGGGATATGCGAATATGAAGGGGCTTGTATAATTCATGGGATTGTAAATAAGCCAGGAACCATTTCAATTGGTTATAATAGCCTTGGTTTTGATGATGAATTTCTCCGGTTTACCTTCTACAGAAATCTTCTTGATCCTTATTCTCACCAGTACGCAGATGGTTGCTACAGGATTGACCTGCTACCTATTACCACTATCTATAGAATTTTTAGGCCTGAAATTATACAGTGGCCTGAAATGGATGATGGTAAATCAACACTGAAGCTGGAATTGATCAGTAAAATTAACGGTTTTGTAACATCTGGAAGAGCACATGATGCTATTGCAGATGTCGAAGCTACTGTTGAGCTGGCTAAGTGTTTTATGAAAGATGAAGATATGTTGAGGTACTGCTTTGGTTTTTTTGACAAACAGGTGGACAGAAAAAGGATAGATGATTTTACACATGCCATTATGGTTTCCACAAAATTTGGGGCAGATTCAATGTATATGGCACCGGTACTTGGTATTGGTAGATCATCACATTATGCCAATCAGAGTCTCTGGCTCAGATTGGACAGAGATATCATTCCACAGTCAGGTATATTGAGCCATGAAGAGCTCTTTGCCGTCAGAAAAAAAGACGGGGAGCCTGATATCATTCTTCCACCATTGCCAAGATTCTGGAATCGTCTTTCAGATGAACAGAAAATATCTGCAGAAAAGAATCTCTATGTTATACATGAAAATCAGAAAAATAATTCTCTATTCAAAAAAATAGTTGAATATCACCGTCAATTTAAATATCAGTTGGTTCCAGAGGCAGATCTGGATTCTGTTCTCTACCAAACCCCATTTTTTAATAGAGCCGAAAAACGGGAAATCTACCAGTTCCATAATAGCTCTTTTATGGAAAAAATAGCATTGGTTAAAAGTATGAAGTCCTCTAGAATTAAATCTATAGCCACACGAATTCTTTTTAGAAACTATATGGACAAAGGACTTCCACCTTTCATATGTAGAGAGTATCAAAACTATATGGAGAGAGTAAGATTAAGTACCAATGATATTCAAGTTTATCCAAAAAAGATCATTGGTTTTAAAAAAGACGAGAGGCTTGTGCCTGAAAAAGCTCTTGAGGAGTTATTAAAGATACGCCGTGAAGTTAAATTAGATGGAGAGCAGAAAAAAATACTGGAATGGCTTGAGGGGTACATAGGTTCTATGTAAGAGGTCATAGTGTTTTTTTTAGCCGCTCAGAGTCATAAAAAAATATAATGTGCTTATGATAACCTGAGTTCGATGAGTTTATGCCACTATGACAGACTTTTCCAAGTCGATTCCCCGCATTTCAGGTTTCGTTGGATGAAATAATCTTTATCTCAATTAATGTTATTTTGTGATACGCAAGCTCTTTGGCAAGCTTTGCACTGATATACCCTTTATCTCCGAAAAGCTTGCCTTTCAGATTTTTCACCATATCCGGGACAGGTGTGCGATCATCTGTATTGCCGGTGGAGATGTTGACGGCCATCAGTTCACCGAGATGATTGACAACAAGATGAAGCTTGAAACCGTAGAACCATCCGACGGAAGTTTTGCCCCGTCCAGCAAAGTCCTTAAAAACTTTGTGACGGGGTATTCTCAAATTCATACAGACTTGAGAGGGGTAGAATCAATGACATATATTGAGGTATGCTGACTCATTTCCATTCCGAACTTCAGAAAGAACATCATCGGCACTGCTGCTATGGCAGCTACTTCAGTAAAGCGGCCATACGATACCAGAGAGGGAAAATCCGTTCGATGGAATTGGCAAACGGTATCCTGATAATATTTCTTGAAATTTCGTCCTCCAATAATTTGAAACCCCACAAAAATGGTCATGATTTCACATACCGACATCCGACAAAACTGGCGTTGACGGCGGGCTCCGATAAGATGACCGGTAAAAAGTCCCTCAAATGTTTTCATGAATTCATCAATCTCATAGTACAACTCAGTAAAGATAAGAGTGTTGTCTCGGTAAGTGGTAATGGTTTTCATATTTCCTCTGGTAGTATTGGGTAAGTTTATATGAAAACCATCTATACAATTGATCGGCTGCATTTTCACCGAATATATGCAAAAACTCATCGAACTCAGGTTAAAATAGATCAAAGTGTGGGGAACAAAAAAACAGCAAAATAAAAAGGGCTTAGAAATTTCTTTCCAAACCCTTATATTTACTAATGTTTTTTATGGAGGCGGCTTCCGGATTTGAACCGGAGAATAACGGCTTTGCAGGCCGTCGCCTTACCACTTGGCCAAGCCGCC
>JADGBC010000168.1 GCA_015231705.1 Desulfamplus sp.
ACCAGTTTGTCCTGCTCAAGGTTCAGTCATTGCTTGTGAAAGATGGTGATAATGATGTTGTTGGTATTCTAAGGCTCAGTGATGTTGTTGAATCGATATTTGGATTGCTCAAAACCTGCAAAATTTATTGATAATCCCATAGCATATATAAAGTCCAAGCCCAGTTCCTTTTCCTACAGGTTTTGTGGTGAAAAAAGGGTCAAATATCCTGGCAACGTGCTCCTGTGCAATGCCTGAGCCGTTATCCTCCATAGTTATTTTTACCATTTTATCTTCTCTTGCTGTGGATATCAGAATCTTTCCACCAATCTTCTTCATTGCATCCATGGCATTGTTGATCAGGTTAAAAAGAATCTGTTGAATCTCGGTCTGGGAGGCCATGAACTGCAAGTCACTCTGTTTGAAATGCTGTTCAAAGGATATATTGTTGAATTTGGCCTCATGGGCAAACAGATTAACAGTCTCTGTTATCATCTCATTTATATTGATAATATGATTTCCACTCTCCGCAGGTCTTGCAAAACTTAATAGCTTATGAGTTATATCTCTGCACCTCAGACCCTGTTTTTGTATCTGATCTAATGCACGAGTGAGTTCTGCAAGATTCTCACTTTTCTGAAACTCCTCTTCAGCAAGCAGATCCTTGATCCATCCTGCCTCCTCCACCATTATGGCCACCGGATTGTTGATCTCATGGGCAATGCCTGCTGCCATCTCTCCAAGGGCAGCCAGTCTGCCATGTTCAATAACCTGCTGATTCATCATCTCCTTTTCCCCCTCTGACTTCTCAATTCTTGCCACCATACGCCTGGACAAAACAATTGCCATGGTGATAATGGCAATTCCACCCGCTATAAAGGCGATCAATGCTATGAATCGAATCCGATTCAGATCAGCAAAGGCATCATTTTTATCCTGCTGAAATATTAGAAACCAATCTTTATTTTGAAGCATTGTTGCCACATAAATGGTATTTCCAATCTCTCTATGCTCAATGGAGAGCAATCTTCTATCACGGCTTTTAGTAGCATCACGCCAGTTTTTTGCAGAATCCCCTTTGGCGGCGGCAGTGTCAGGTAATATATCAGCAGCTTCGGGAAGTGTATTTTTAGTTGCTATCTTTTCAGGAAGCATCTTCTGATAGAGCTCTTTTGGGTTATCGATCTTCAAATTGATATGAGTCTGAAACTCTCCATTTTGATTCAGGATAAAGGCAACACCGGTTTTGCCGATGCGGATATTTTGAACAAGATCGGTAAATGCCTCAAAATGGACAGATGTACGAAGTATCCACGGTTTGCCATCCTTGAAGTTGCGAGTTGTCACAGTAAAATGGGGAAAGCCTCTCATCCCAAGAAAAACATCACTTATATAGTGGGGTTGCTGAATCGCTATTTTGAACCAGTCCGCGTCTTTATAGTGTGCCCCTTCAAGTCCAAACGGGCCAGCATAGGCAACCTGTTCTCCCTTTTCATTGAGAACCGCGAGATCGGTGAAAACTTCTCCATACTCACGCTGGAGTATGGAAAGCTGTTTTTCAAGAAAAGAGCGGTCACTTAGCATTTCAAAGGTTGACATTGAAGCCAGTTGGTTGATGTTGTTCTGCCTTTCGTTAAGAAAAACATCAATATTCTGGCGATGTTTTTTCACAAGAGTATCAAGATGTGCAGATGTTCTGGCACTATAGGCAACCTCAAACTGCATAAAAAAGATTCCTGCCACAAAAATCAGTGGCATGAAGGAGACAAGAATCACAGTGAACATGATGTTTCTGGAAAGGGTACGATAATAAATTTTTTCTCTTCGGGACTCATTTTTCGGTGAAGGCTTTTCCATATCTTGACACCTGCTCGCATATAATGCCGTTTAAAAGATTCATGGGTTGAGCTTGAAAATTGCCTGCTCCGCACTCTGATAGAAAACACCATGATTTCAGACAACGCACTATCATCTGATATTAATAAACCATTGATAGTAATAAACCATAATCTGATACAAGAATTTATGAACCATAATCAGGAATACTGGTTCAAAGAGCAACATGCATGCCACGTTATGAAATATCAAATCAGAAGGATACAGAATGAGCCGTAGAAAAAAATGCATAACACTTATTTGTATTATTATTTAAAGTAGTTATCCAGCAATACAATGTAAAAAAACAAGTATAAAATAACTATCATCGATAAAATTTAAGTAGCGTTATAATCAAAGGAATTGGGGTGTTGTGGAAATATAGAGTGGGGTGTTTCTCCTCGACGAGGAAAAACACCCCACTTTTCTGTACCTGAAATTTTCTTAAATGAAGAATGTACGCTCAACCACATCCCCCTCCGGAACCACTGCATCCCCCAGAAGCACATGATTTACGCTTCCCTTTGAGTCTGGATCTCTCTTGGCCTTCATAGATAAAAGGCAGAGCATCTTCGATAAATCCTGATGCCTCGACAGGCTCAATGCCTGATTTCATGAGAATATCAAAAGGGTTCTGACCTATGGCACTGACCAATACTGCACGGCAATCTGCAAGAATTTTTGCAAGTCTGTGCCATCTTTTTATACCTCCTCCATTAACCGTAACTTCACGCTCTTCTATAAATCTATAAGTACCTTTATGGGCTTCCCAGATATGAAATGACTTTGCCTCACCAAGGTGTTGATTGATCAAGATTCCTTCTATAGTTGCTACAGCCACATAAGGACGACTCCCTCCTGAAGGAATTTCAATTGTTGAACATGAAGAGAGACACCCTCTGAACTCTTCTGTCCTGTCATCATCAAGAAGACCTGCGGCATCTGCACGGCAGCGTGTACAGTGACGCATCTGAGGAAGGTATTTTTCTGCCATTTTCTGAATATTTTTGATTTTCTCTTTGTCTGGCTGTGCTATTTTTCCAAAAAGAGTGTTGACGTTTGGAAACATCGCCATGCAGTTAAAAAGATCTGCCCCAAGCTCTTTCATTTTTGCTGCTACAGCCTCAATATGGTGATCATTTATACCAGGTATGACAATACAGTTTATTTTTACTGTTATCCCAACCGACTTGAGCCTGACAATTGCATCTATCTGCCTTTCAAGAAGCAGTTGTGCTCCCTGGATGCCTCTGTAAATAACATTGTTGTCGCTTACCCAACTGTAAATTTTCTTGCCTATTTCAGGATCAACAGCACAGACAGTAATGGTAACATGAGAGACCTCAATTTGTGCAAGATCGTCAATATAAGGGCCTATACCCATTCCATTTGAAGATACACAAAGCAGAGTCTCTGGATAGTTTTTACGAATCAGACGCAGTGTCTTCATGGTATTTTCCGGATTTGCAAAGGGATCACCAGGGCCTGCTATACCGGCTACCGAGATGCGGGGCTCTTTTTCAAGAACTTTACCCATGTAAATATTTGCCTGCTCGGGGCTGAGAAGATTACTTGTAACTCCTGGACGTGACTCGTTCACGCAGTCATATTTGCGATCGCAGAAATTGCATTTTATATTACATCTGGGTGCAACTGGAAGATGTACCCTGCCATATTTGCCTTTTGCTTCCGGATTGAAGCATGGATGTCGATCGTAATCTTTGATAGTGTAAGTATTCATGGTGATATCCTGTAGGGAGAAAGTATTAGATTCTTTATCTCTGATTTTCGTGTTGTTTTGGCAAGAGAATCAGAAAAACCTTTTTGGCTCTGGCTCTTCCAGGTTAGAGTATGTCAGGAAAATTACATATAACTATAGCCTATTGGCGAATCATCCTGCTTTTTAGCGATTATGGTATTTGTTATGGTGTCAAAAAGCATCTGAGCCCCGTGATAACCAAGATGAAGGATTCTCTGGCCTCCCATGCGATCATGAATAGGAAACCCTACCCTGATCAGAGGCACGCCAATCTTTCTTGCAAAGGTATAGCCTTTGCTGTGGCCAACCAGAAGATCAATATTGAGGTGCTCTGCTTTCTCTTCAATGTCATAAAAATCAACATTTTCATAAACTTCAGCCATTGGAGATATGCCGTCAAGTACACCTGCAATTGCCTTGCTCAACTCACCGCTTTTACCACCAGAGGCACAAAGAACCGGCTGAACACCTATTTCTGCAAGAAATGAGGTCAATCCTACAACAAGATCCTCTTCACCATATACAACCGCCCTTTTACCAGAGAGATATTTATGACCATCCACCATTGCATCAACAAGTCTGCCTCTTGCTGATTTATAACGGGAGGGAATCTCTCTTTTGCTTATCTGTGCAAGTTTATCCATAAGTCTGTCAGTCTCTCTGATGCCGATCGGCATAGCTGTCCTGTGAAGAGGAGTACCATACATTCTTTCAAGAGATCTTCCGGCTGATTCTTTTGGTAAAGTTGATCCGCACTCTATTGTTATTTTTGCTCCTCCCATCCTTTTTATATCTTCAAGCGGGGTACCTCCTGCTGGAATCAACGGATAGTCGTTCAAAGCCTCTCCATCAAGAGATTCCGAGTAATCAGGAAAAAGGGTGAAGCCTATTTTAAAATCTGCAAGCAGCTCTTTGAGATAACGAAGATCAGCAGCAGAGACAAAGCCTGGCATGAAGTTTACCCTCCTGCAGGATAAAGCATCTTCCTTGCAGGATAAAGCATCTGCATTATTGCTTAAGACAAGAGCCTCATCAGGTAAATCCTGGGTTGGGGTCAGAATCTCATCAGGCAAATCCTGGGTTGGGGTCAGAATCTCATCAGGCAAATCCTGGGTTGGGGTCAGAATCTCGTCAGGTAAATCCTGGGTTGTGGGCAGAATATCGTCAGGTAAAACAGGCTCTGTCAACTGTTCGACCACGGCTTTAAGTGCCGCATGAAACCCCTCCATGTGAGTGCCTGAGTAACTTGGGGTAGATACAGATATAATACGGGGATGTTCATCTTCATGAAACTCAGCCTCATATTCTCTGATGATTCTCTTTACATCGTCACCAATTGTCTCTGTAAGACAGGTTGTGGCAACTCCTATCAGCTTTGGGGCATACTTTTTAGTGACATTATTCAAACCTAATTTGAGATTGGCTCCCCCTCCGTAAACCGCATGCTTTTCACCAAGAGAGGAGGATGCAATATCAATTGGCTCATTAAAATGGCTGATAATATAGCGTCGCATATAGGTAGCACAACCTTGAGAGCCGTGAAGAAACGGGACGGTTCCCTCGATGCCGCGGAACGCAAGACTTGCTCCGAGCGGTTTACACAGTTTGCAGGCATTGGTTGTTGATGTGTAAGGTGGCATATTACTCATGACTTTTCTCCTTTGTTGTGCATTCTTCGCGGGACAAACTTCCAGACCGGACTCATCACAGAGCTGTAAACCTCCTTTGCAAAGTTTAGCATCCCCTGAAATCCCGCAAGCATCTCTTTACGTTCATGGTTATGATCACAAAAGGCAACTCCAAGTTTGTAGGCTATAGGTCTCTCTTTAACTCCGCCGACAAAGATATCAACATCTTTCTCTTTCAAGAATGAAGAGAGCTCAAGAGGATTGGAATCATCAACAATAATTGTCCCCTCATCAGTTATCTCCTGCAACTCTTGGTAATCCTCGGAAGTTCCTGTCTGGGAACCAACCATAACAACATCCATTCCTATCAACCGGAAAGCCTTTACAAGAGAGAATGCCTTGAAGGCTCCCCCTACATAGATTGCAGCCTTTTTGCCCTTTAGTTCTTCCTTGTATCTGTTGAGTTCAGGCATTATCCTTGCAATCTCTTCGCGGACTAACAGTTTTGCTTTTTCCATCATAAGAGGGTCTTTGAAAAATCTTGCCACTTCGTAGAGTGCTTCTGCCATATCTTCAATGCCAAAATATGAGACACGGATTGAAGGGACACCAAACCTCTCCTTCATCATGTTGGCAAGCTCCATGGTAGCACCCGAACATTGAACCACATTGAGAGCTGCACCATGAGCACGCTTGATATCATTGATCCTGCCATCTCCCGTGATTCTGGCTACAACTTCAACACCAATCCTGTTGAGATATTGCTGAATCAGCCAGATCTCTCCTGCAAGGTTGAAATCTCCGAGGATGTTGATGCTGTAGCGTGATATACCACTTATATCGCCTGTTCCAACCAACTGTGACATCGCATTGCAGGCAGCCTGGTACCCTTCCCTTTTATTTCCTTTGAATCCCTCTGACATGACTGGAAGAACAGGTATCCCTTTTTCATCGCCAACCCTTTTGCATACGGCCCCCATATCATCGCCAATAATTCCTACAATACATGTCGAATAGACAAATGCGGCTTTAGGTTGATGACGGTCTATAAGTTCAATAAGGGCATTATAGAGCTTCTTTTCACCTCCGAAAATGACATCCATCTCCTGCAGATCGGTCGAAAAAGATAGACGATGCAGCTCAGGGCCTGATGATAATGCACCGCGGATATCCCATGTGTAAACTGCACAGCCGATTGGCCCATGCACCAGATGAAGAGCATCTGCTATAGGATAAAGCACTACTCTTGAACCGCAAAACACGCATGCTCTCTGGCTTACCGCACCTGCAAGGCTCTCTTTGTTGCACTCCATCGTAAAAGGAGTTTTCCCCTTGCGATGTATCTGATTTTCTCTGTCCTGTAAAAAAGCTGCGGCTTTCATCTTCAATTTCCTTCTATGTTTAACGACTATTGGCGAAAATTGTAGTCATAAGATTTGACAACTTTTATAACGTTGTCAAATCTTAAAAAACTTCCTGAGCATTTACGATATAAGATTTTCCTTTAGAGGTTTTCCATCTTCAATGCCGTCTAAAACAGCATCAATGACGGTTTTGCTGTTCACCTCTTTGAACCACCAGTTATCTGGTTGAACCACCATTACAGGGCCTGCTTCGCACTGTTTGAGGCAACCTGTTGCCACAACCTGTATATCAAGACCTCGATCTAAAATTTCCTCTTCAATATACTGTAAAAAACCATCTGTTTGTTTATGGCAGATACCTTTTGATTCTCCTTTGGCTCTGAAACTCTGACAGACAAATATCTGTTTTTCTGGAATAGCCATATTAAATTTTCCTTACACACTTTATTTTCAAAATTTGGTTTCATTCAACTCTATTCTATCTGTGCTATTCATGCAGATGCATTCAAAAAAAGAGCGATGTTTAAAAAACAAGCTCAAATTTCTCTTCCGGTGAGTCACGATCTGTTCTGTCAAGAATAGCCGAAAGTATCTTTTCAAGAATCCGTATTCCTCCTTTGTAACCAACAGTCGGGAAGTACT
>JADGBC010000169.1 GCA_015231705.1 Desulfamplus sp.
ACTCACAGGTATGTATGTATTTCTCCTATCTAACTTCTGCATAAAATTTCCTTTAAGCTCCCTAATCAACTCTTACGTTAAACATCACTGTTCAAGCCACTGAACTTGTTCAGTGGTAGTTGACTACCATATCACATCAATGTCATACGATTTGAAAAAGCCATCACAACCTATAATTGGCAGTTGTTCGGCAATACTTTGAGCAATAATAAACCTGTTAATGTCAAAAGGGTCTCGATGGTGAAAGGGCAATTTCATCATTTGAGAAATATGTGGCAACTCTATTGGAAGAACAGTGAGTTCATTCTCTTTAATTTTTTGAGGGATAAATGTGTCAAATGGCTCTGCCAATTCAAGTTTGTTGATGCTGATTTTGATTCCGATTTCCCACAAACTGACAACACTCATAAAAAATTCATTGTCAAAGTTTTCTATAAAATCACGGGCATTTTTACTCAGTTTTTCACTACCGCCAACAAACCATAAAAAAATTGCTCGTATCAATCAGTGCTTTCATTACAGATATCCCTGACAATCTTCGGGAGTTGCATCAAAATCATCAGCCATTTTAATCAATCCTTTAGCACTTCCGAATTGTCGTTTCTGTTTTCTTGTTTTTCTGACATCAATCAGCTTTACAATCGGCTGACCATTCTGCATGATCAGAATCTCATTTCCTTCAATTGTCTTTTGGAGAAGGTTTGGGAAACACGTTTCGGCCTGTTTAATATCGATGTTCAACATAATATTTCCCCCCCCATTGTTGTAATTTGATATTTTAACACTTCTCGCTCAACATCAATTTAGCTATAAATCATAGCACGTATCATTTAATACTTCCAATTTTTTTTCCAATTTCAAATCAAAGATGAAAGTCAACAGAAGTCTGAAGTGCTAATTCAGGTGTCCCATAAAAACCACCTGAAGGAAATACAGATATTTCATATTTAACCTGAGTTCGATGAGTTTTTGCATATATTCGGTGAAAATGTAGCCGATTAATTGTATAGATGGTTTTCATATAAACTTACCCGATACTACAAGAGGAAATATGAAAACCATTGCCACTGACCGAGATAACACCCTTATCTTTACTGAGCTGTACTATGAGATTGATGAATTCATGAAAACATTTGAGGGACTTTTTACCGGTCATCTTATCGGAGCCCGCCGTCTCTACATTTCATCCAACGAAACCGGAAATGTGGGGAATCGATTTGGAAAAGTCTGTCATAGTGGCATAAACTCATCGAACTCAGGTTACATATCGTTTTAACAACTTGAAGTCAGACGGATAATACAGCAGAGGCAGGCTGTTTTATGGCAAAACCACTTCAAAGGCAGTTCCCCATAATACCCACTGTTCCGGTGCCGATCTGTCAAGCACCTCAATCGGATCAGACCCTGACGGAACCAGAAGATTGTAAATTTGGTATATTCCTGACGTCACTCCTGACAAGACAGGAAGCTCTGCTACAGGCATGTCAAGAACAGTAACAGGAAGGTTGTTCATGACAGTAGAAGTTTCCCAGGCCGGAAAAAATCTGTCGGAAAAGTTATTCTGGCTTGTCAGGAACCTGTATTGGCCATCCGGCCAGAACATGGCCGTATATTGGTCATACTGTCCATCTCCTCTGTTCTGCACCTGAACCTTTACTGTATCATCCTGATAATAGACAGTGTTTGAACTGAAAACCCGGGTTACGGCTTTTGTCTCATCTGGCGGAACGCATATATTGCCTCCGGTTGCAGTAATTTTTAATGATGAGGATACATCAAGACGGTTTTCATGGTCTTTCGCAAAAAAGGTGACACTGTAATCCCCTGAGCAGGAAAAACCGTTGAAGCTTCCTGTATAGATATCATATCCTTTCGGGTCACTTGAGGTCAGAGTCAATATGAAGTCCGGATTCTGTAACATGGGTGTGCCGAAATCGTCATAGACCACCTGCGGATAAGGGGAACGGACAACACCCCAGACCTTTTTTATCGCTCCGGTTGCGTGGACTTTAGCCTCAAAAACAATCGCTTCTCCTGTTGTAACGGTTCTGGCCTCTCCTACAGCGTCAATTGCAATATTTGCACTCTGTCTTCCCCATGTGCCGTTTATACCAAACCTGCTTGCAAGAGTACCGTCAAAGTCGTCATTTGCTTCACCGTCACCATCATCATCCAGGAGTGGTGTCGCAGCAGGAATAGAGAATTCATTTTTCATGGTCTCTTTGGCATAGGAAAGAGCATCTTTTAAATTGGTACCATCTATGTTCATCAAAAAAGCTGCTGTAAAGGAGATATCCCCATTCTGGTCGTAATAGGATTCCTGGTCTGCTCTGGAACTTGTGATTATTACACGGTTGGTGCCTGAAAGATAGGGAATCATACTGCCTGAATAGCATGCCTCGATAATGACCACCACCGTGTTGCCTGTTGCCTCCTGATAATCAGCGATCATGTTTGAGAGCGTCTCTCCTCTCAATGCCTCAAAACGGGTCAGCATCAACTGTCCTGGCTCGCCGTGATCCACAAAATAGATATAAAAAGGCTGGGTTAATTTCCCTCTGCTTTTTGCCCATTCAAAAGCCTTTAGCACATCATCTGAATTCAACGACCGCTCTCTGACCCCTTTTCCATTCTCTTTTGATGTAACCGGAGCATCCACGATAAAGTCATTACGGCCATCTGAATTAAAGTTTGCCCATGACTTGGGTGACAGATAATAAATATCCGAATGGTCGTATCCACGATTATAAAACGCACTGTAAATGAACTGGCTGGTCAGATATTCTGTGGAGTACCAGAATCTGTTCTCCTTCAGTGACGTGCTTCCAGCCGCTATTATCAAGGCAGCCCTTTTACCGTCTGTTATCTCTTTTATTGTCTCTTCATCCTCAATATTTTCAACAATATCAGACTTTTTCCCGAAAGTCAGATGAGCCAGACCATCGTATGTGCCAACCCATAATCCATATCCCTGGTCAGCAGTCAGGCTCTTTACGCGATTATCAGGAAGACCGGAATTGCCTGTATCAAAAATCTCCCAGGTCTGGTCCGATTCAAGATGAGCAAGTCCGCCTTCCCATGTTCCGATCCATATTCCTCCGCTGCCGTCATCCGCAAGAGCCGCCACGCTGTCGGACGGCAGTTTTGAACCATTCATGCCGGAATCTCTCTTGTCGTAAGTTTTCCACTCCCCGTTCCTGCTCCTGTGTGAAAGTCCGCCATTGGCTGTTCCGATCCACACTCCGCCGCTGCCGTCATTAAGAAGAGAGCTTATATTGTTATCAGGAACGCCAGAGCCGCTTTTGTCAAAAAGTTCCCATCTTTTGTCAGATCCAAGATGGACAAGACCGAACCCTTCTGTTCCGATCCATATTCCTCCGCTACCGTCATTCTCAAGAGTTACCACGCTGTCAGAGGGCAGTTTTGAACCATTCATGCCGGAATCTTTCCTGTCGTAAATTTCCCACTCTCCGTCCCTGTTCCTGTGTGCAAGTCCGCCATTAGCTGTTCCGATCCATACTCCGCTGCTCCCGTCATTAAGCAGAGCTGATATTTCATTATCCGGCAGACTTGAGTTCTCCTTATGGAAAGAGTGCATACTCCCATCCTGCTTTATGCGGAACAGTCCTCCGGATCTTCCTCTTCCGGTTCTTGTTCCAACCCACACCCCGTTATTGCCGTCATCAGCCACAGATGTCACTGTTTCAGGAAGAGCTGAAATTTCCGTATTGAAGACTCTCCATGTACCGTCTGCCTCAAGATGGCCAAGGCCCCGATCTGTTCCGGCCCATATACCTTTTTTGCCGTCACTCATCAGACTGGCAACTTCGTTTCCGGGCAGTCCGGTATTGTCAAACACCTCCCAGACATTGCTGCCAGCCTTAAGATACGCAAGGCCGCCGCCATAGGTGCCAACCCAGGTACCCTTTTGTGCATCAACTGATAAACATCTGACATTGTTATCCGGAAACATGGAACTGGACTGATCATAAACCGTCCATGTGCCGTCTGCTTTCCAATGGACAAGGCCATGTTCCCATGTTCCGATCCAGAGCCCGCCGTTGCCATCTCCTGAAAGGGCTGTCACCTGATTGTCAGGCAGTTTTGAGCCAAGTTTTCCAGAATCACCCTGATCAAAAATTTCCCATGTATTATCTGACTTTAAATGTGCAAAGCCGCCAAACTGTGTTCCAATCCACAAACCGCCGCTGTTGTCATTCAGAAGAGAGATCACATAGTTATCAGGAAGTCTTGAACCGTTCCCGCCGGAATCTCTTTTGTCGTAAATTTTCCACTCTCCGTTCCTGTTCCTGTGTGTAAGTCCGCCTTCAGTGCCGACCCAGATTCCGCCGTTTCCGTCATCCAGCAGAGAGCTTATATAGTTGTCAGGGACTCCTGAGGTGCTTTTGTCAAAAAATTCCCATCTATTGTCAGATCGAAGATGTGCAAGACCAAACCCTTCAGTTCCGATCCAGACCCCGCCGCTGCCATCGATTAACAGGCTGCTTATGTTATTGAACGGCAGCTCAGAGTTGCTGCTGTTGAATATCTGCCATGTGCCACCATTAAGGTGGGCAACCCCTCCGCCGTCTGTTCCTATCCACAAACCTTCATTGCCGTCAGTTGCCAGACTTGAGATGCTGTTTTCAGGAAGGCCGTCAAGCCGTGTATATAGCCTGTTGCATTTTCCTGTCTGCAAATTACGCTCCTCAAGCCCTGCCCACGTTCCAACCCACAGCGTAGAGCCGTCATCGGAAAGAGCAAGACATCTTGCATCGCTTCTGTTTGTATAAACCTCCCATGTTGCATCCTCCGCATTGACTCCTGATTGGGCATGGGAATAACAGGTTAATATTATTGCTATTACAATAAACATAATTCTATTTTTCATGAAGGCTCCTTGTTGTATGGTGTTGGAGGAAATTGTTTTGCCCTGTCTTTGCAAGATATACAGAAATAAGGATATAATTGACAAGGAAAAGTTGACAATTTTTAAAGAACAAATTAACAATATATTCTTTTTGTAATTGTCTGAATCAGACAACAGCCGATGATAGAATCACCCTCCATGATGAACAATATAAAAACATTGGTTCAATATCAGGGATTCTAAATTTGACTTTCATCAATAGCATTTTTTCGCCCGGAGCTAAAGCACAGGGCTGATTTTATCAAAGCTGGCTAAAGCCAGCTGAGACGATAGATAGATATACAAAAGGCAATCTATAGTTTTACAGATAATTAAATTAGCAAAAAAAGATTTTTCTATCCGTGCAGCCGTGGGGCTAAAGCCCCCGGCTAAGTCATAAAGGAAGCCCTCTTAAGAGGGCTTGGGTAAAAATTAGCCCAGAGCTTTAGCTCTGGGCTGAATAAAAAACTTTTCTGGAAATTTATTATTTGCAGAATTGTCACAAGACTTACCCGACAATTTAAACCTCACGTAACAATTAGGTGATTCATGAAAAAACTTACTCTTTGTACGATAACTAAAATTACAATCGCAACTGTTTTTATTGCCACCTATGTCCATGCCGGACCTGTACCTGACACCGGCCAGACCAAATGCTATGACAACTCAAAGGAGATTCCCTGCCCGTCACCAGGAGAGCCTTTTTACGGGCAAGATGCAAATTACAGCATAAACCCACGCTCCTACACCATCATTGACGGAATAATGGTAAAAGACAATGTAACCGGCCTGATCTGGGAGAACAAAAGCAACAAGGACGGGACAAAGGATTACACCAACCCCCATGATGCGGACAACACCTACACATGGTATGACAGCAATCCTGCCACAAACGGCGGCAGTGCCGGCTCTGAAGGAGATGAGAATAGTACCAAAGATTTTCTCAAGGCTCTTAACAATGCCGGTTTTGGTGGATATTCCGACTGGAGGCTGCCAACTGTCACTGAGCTGCGAAGCATTATTGACTATAATCGTTACGATCCATTGATTGATACCGAATATTTTAAAGATACAGTATCATCTTTTTACTGGTCGAGCTCTACCTATGTCAATACCCCTGACTTAGCATGGAGTGTTGACTTCAAGGAAGGCGAAGGCCGAAGTGACAGCAAGTATGCTGAATACCATGTCCGTGCTGTCAGGGCAGAAGATATGTGATGAATACAAAATCGGGTTGTATAGTTTTACAGACAATTCAATTGGCAAAAAGAGATTTTTGTATCCATACCGCCGTAGGGCTAAAGCCCTCGGCTAACTCTTAAGAGAAGCCCCCTTAAGGGGGCTTGAGTAAAATTAGCCCAGAGCTTCAGCTCAGGGCTAAACTCTCATGGCCGGATGAGACTTCGACCACCCCCGATCATGAAAACGGAATGTGTTTTCACGGTAAAAATTATTACTACTTATTGTATCGCCAGTCCTTATAGGGGCGTTGCTTTCCGAGCATTACAGGGAATAAATAATGAAAAAAACAATACTATTCTTAATGCTTCTCTTCTGCACAAGGTCGTCATATGCCGATTATGTCGATAATGGCAACGGCACTGTTACAGACAAATCCACAGGCCTGATGTGGCAGCAGAGAACATCGAAGAATTATATGACCTGGCAGGACGCTCTTGAGTACTGTGAAAAGCTTACTCTTGCCGAATATTCCGACTGGCGGCTGCCAACCGTGGCAGAGCTGCGAAGCATTGTTGATTATAGACTTTATGACCCAGCCATTGATACTGACTGTTTTTATGATACATCTTCAGACTTTTACTGGTCAGGAACCACTAACTCCAATAATATAGAATTTGCATGGGGCATAGAACTGGAGGACGGCTACGAACACTACGAGAACAAATTAAGCTCAGGATATGTGCATGCAGTCCGGGCAGGAGAGCCAGAGACCCCCCCACCACTACCCGTTCCGCAAGCACCGAATCTGACCGGTTCTGTCAGCGGAATCAATATATCTCTCTCATGGACAGCCCCTGAAGGGGCAACAGGCTATACCCTGTTTTTAGCTCCTTATACCGGAGCTGATCCTGCCTCTGTGGATCCGGCAGGCTTTGAGAATGTTGATATAGGCAATCTGACCGAACTTAGCACACCCTTGTGGGAAGGTGCGGCCTATTACATTGCAATCAAGGCATATAACCAGAGCGGCAGCAGCGGGTTTTCCAACACGGTCGCCATTATCACGGAAACTTCTCCTCCTCCACCACCACCTTCCGGCATGGGTAAGGCCATTATAATTGCCGGAAGCGGCGA